>DAHWEX010000816.1 GCA_027326205.1 Actinomycetota bacterium | reverse complement strand
CGACCGGGTGGGTCTGGGACTGGAGGCCCTTGACGAGTGCGGGCAGCATCCGAGCGCCGTCATGCGCGACGATGATCGCGGTGACGGCAGCCCTGGGTTGCGGTGCGTTAGCTGACTTAGTTGACAAGGGGTCCAGCGCAGGTCGGAGGTCGGGGCGGTCCCGCGCAAGACGGCACAGCCCTCCCCGCCCGGACCCTGTGAACAATACAGGCCGTGCACGCACACGGCAGGAGTACGGGTTTAAGTCCGTACTTGCACCGACCTACACCACTTTGCCCCCGTCGGCCGTCGGGCGCCGCCGGAGGCCGCCCCGCCCCAGCCTAGACCACTTCGTGTTTGATCCGCCGCCGCTCACGCTCGGACAGGCCGCCCCAGATCCCGAACCGCTCGTCGTTCTCAAGCGCGTACTCAAGGCACTCAGCGCGAACCTCGCAACTCCGGCAGACCTTCTTGGCCTCCCGGGTGGAGCCGCCCTTCTCTGGGAAGAACGCCTCCGGGTCTGTCTGCGCGCAGAGCGACCGGTCCTGCCAACCCAGGTCGTCAGTGTCCTGCGGACGAGCCGTCACCTGCGCTAGCGGGATGATGACCTCAGTCATAGCGCATCCTCCCTCTCGGAGCCCCCGGACACTCGCCGCCATGCCCGTAACGGCGAGAATCACACCAATGAAATTACACCCGCGTGTCTCGCTTTAAGTCAAGCGAGGAACGTGCTATTGGCTTCCTGGTTGTCCAAGATGCACGGTAAGTTCTCAGAAAAACTTCGACGGGTAGCCGACTGGACACGCATCGTCGGCGCGCGTCCCCCGGGAGCGGCGCGCGCCCGCCGGGGGGAAATACTGTCCTCATGCGGATCACCGTGCTTGCCGGAGGCATCGGCGCCGCGCGCTTCCTGCGCGGCCTGCTGGCGGCGGCCCCCCACGCCAGCATCACCGTCATTGGCAACACCGCCGACGACATCACCCTGTTTGGCCTGCGGGTCTGCCCGGACCTCGACTCGGTGATGTACACGCTCGGCGGCGGCGGCAACGAGGAGCGGGGCTGGGGCCGGGCGGACGAGACCGCCCGCATCGCGGCCGAACTGGCCGCCTACGGCGCCGGCCCCTCCTGGTTCACGCTCGGCGACCTCGACTTCGCCACGCACATCCGCCGCACCCAGCTGCTGTCGGAGGGCAAGCGGCTGTCCGAGGTCACCCGCGCCCTGTGCGCACGGTGGCAGCCGGGTGTCACGTTGTTGCCGATGTCCGATGATAAAATCGAAACCCAAGTCAAAATAAAGAGTCATCCCGAACGGACCGTCGCTTCGAGCGATCCGGAAGGTGAACTTATTCACTTTCAGGAGTGGTGGGTGCGTTTGCACGCATCCGTTCCGGCGGAGTCGATCACCCCGGTCGGCGCGGACGCGGCGGCGCCCGCCCCCGGCGTCCTCGAGGCGATCTCCGGCGCGGACTTCGTGCTGTTCCCGCCCTCCAACCCGGTGGTGTCGATCGGCCCGATCCTCGCGGTGCCCGGCATCAGGGCGGCCGTCGCGGCGAAGACCGTGGTGGGCGTCTCCGGGATCATCGGCGGCGCGCCGGTGCGCGGCATGGCCGACGCCTGCCTGGCCGCGATCGGCGTGGAGACCTCCGCCGCCGCCGTCGCCGCGCACTACGGGCCGGCGCTGCTCAACGGCTGGCTCGTCGACGAGCAGGACAAGGCCGCGCTTGAGAAGGCACAGGCCGGCGACCCCGCCCTGGCCGGCATCGCCGTCCGCGCCCTCCCCCTGTACATGCGCGACATCCCGTCGTCCGCCGCGATCGCCCAGGCCGCGATCGACCTCGCGAAGGAACTCGCCTCATGACCAAGCCATCCGGGGCGCCCATCCGGCCGCAGGCCGCGGGCCGCGCGGCGGACCCCGTGCAGTTGTTCGGCATCGCCGGCATCCCCGAAGTATCGCCCGGAGACGACCTGGCCCGGCTGATCGCCGCCGCCGCGGCGGCGGGACCGGGGCTGGCCGACGGCGACATCCTCGTCGTCACCTCGAAGGTGGTCAGCAAGGCCGAGGGCCGGGTGGCCGTCATGTCCCGGGATGACGCGGTCGCGGCCGAGACCGTGCGCGTGGTGGCGCGGCGCGGGGCGACGACGATCGCCCAGACCCGGCACGGGTTCGTGATGGCCGCCGCCGGGGTGGACGAGTCCAACACCGCGCCGGGGACGGTGGTGCTGCTCCCGGAGGACCCCGACGAGTCGGCCCGGCGGCTGCGCAAGGCGCTGCGCGACCAGGCGGGCGTGGACGTCGGCGTGGTGATCACGGACACGTTCGGCCGCCCGTGGCGGGCCGGCCAGACCGACACGGCCATCGGCGCGGCCGGCGTGCGGCCCGCCCGCGACCACCGGGGCGAGACCGACGCGTGGGGGAACGTGCTCGACGTGACCATCGCCGCGGTGGCCGACGAGATCGCCGCCGCGGGCGACCTGGTCAAGGGGAAGGCGCTGCAACTGCCCGTCGCCCTGGTCCGCGGGCTGTCCGCGCTGGTCACCGAGGCCGACGGGCCCGGCGCGCGGGCGCTGGTGCGGCCGTCCAGCGAGGACATGTTCCGGCTCGGCGCGGCCGACGTGCTGCCCGCCAGGCGGACGGTCCGCGCGTTCACGCCGGAGCCGGTCGACCCGGCGGCGGTCGAGCGGGCGGTCGCCGCCGCGGTGACCGCCCCGGCGCCGCATCACAGCGAGCCCTGGCGGTTCGTGATCGTGAGCTCGCTGACCGCCCGGGTGCGGCTGCTCGACGCGATGCAGGACGCGTGGACCGCCGACCTGCGGCGCGACGGGTTCACCGAGGAGCAGATCGCGCGCCGCCTGCGGCGCGGCGAGCCGCTGCGGCACGCCCCGCTGGTCATCGTCCCGTGCCTGGAGCTGTCGGCCGCCCACGCCTATCCCGACGAGCGGCGGCGGCGGGCGGAGCGGGACATGTTCACGGTCTCGATGGGCGCGGCGGTCGAGAACCTCCTGGTCGCCCTCGCCGTGGAGAACCTGGGGTCGGCGTGGATCTCCTCCGCGCTGTTCTGCCAGGACGTGGCCGCCGACGCCCTGGACCTGCCGGACGGCTGGCACCCGATGGGCGCGATCGCGGTCGGCCACCCGGCCGCCCCGGCTCCCCCGCGCCCCCCGCGCGACCCGGCCGCGTTCACGCTGATCCGCTGACCCGCTGGACCGCTGACCGGCTGGAATCGCTCATGCCCGCGTGTCTACGCCGCCGGCGCCCGGCACGCAACGTGACGTCACGGCGCGCGGACGGGGGTATCCCGGTTTCACCGGGATACCGTGCCCGGCCGGCGCACGCGTCAGGCTCCGCTGGCGCGGCGCAGGTGCTCGTAGGAGTCCGGGGTGAACGTGGCCAGGCGGTCGCGGAAGGACGTCGCCGAACCCGGGTACAGCAGGGTGAGGCGGCCGGTCCGCTCGTCGCGGTACCAGCTCGTGCAGCCGCCCTGGACCCAGACCGTGTCCCGCGCCATCGCGTCGATGTCGCGCATGTAGGAGCGCACCGCCTCGGCGGTGACGTCGATCGCGTCGGCGCCGCTGGCCGCGAGGTGATCGAGCGCGGCAAGGACGTAGCCGACCTGGGTCTCGATCATGTAGATCGCCGAGTTGTGGCCGAGCGCCGTGTTCGGCCCGTCCAGCACGTACATGTTCGGGAAGCCGTGCACGGTGGTGGACGCGTGGGCGGCCATGCCGTTGCTCCACTCGTCGGCGAGCAGCCGGGACTCGCGCCCGCGGATGCGCCCGGCGATGGACGGGCGGGTGGAGTTGAAGCCCGTGGCGAGCACTAGCACGTCCAGCTGGTAGCCGGTCCCGCTGGCGGCGACCGCCGTGCGGTTTCCACCGCTCCCGGTGATGCCGTCGTCCGCGATCCGGCTCAGCGGGGTCGGCTCAAGCCGCACGTTCCCCTGCTGCAGAGCGGCGTAGTAGTCGTCGGAGAACAGGATCCGCTTGCAGCCGATCTCGTAGTCGGGGGTGAGCAGGCGGCGCAGGCCCGGGTCCGGGACCGAGGCGGCGAGGTGGTCGAGCGCCCGCTGGCGGAGCAGGTCGATGTCCGGGTGCAGCCGCTGCCTGGCCCCGATGTTCCGCTCGGCCTCGGCGAACAGCTCGTCCCGTAGCGCGGTGACCGTGCCCGGGTCGGCGGCGAACCGCTCCATCTCCTCCCGGCTGTACTCCCGGTCGCCGCGCGGCAGGATGTACGGGGCCGAACGCTGGAAGACCGCGACCTCGCTCGCCTCGGCCGCCAGCCGGGGCAGGATCTGGATCGCGGAGGCCCCCGTGCCGACCAGGCCGACCCGCTTGCCGACGAGGGAGACCTTCGCGTTCCACCGGGCCGAGTGCCACCAGCGCCCGCCGAACCCGTCCAGGTTCTTGATGACGGGAAGCTTCGGCTCGGATAGCCGGCCCGTCGCGATGACCAGGCTGGCGGCGGTGAAGTCGCCGCGCGTGGTGCGGACGAGCCAGCGGGCCTGGTCGCCGCTCCACTCCGCTTCCGACAGCGCGCAGTTCAGCAGCAGGTGCTCCGCTAGCCCCTCGTCGCGCACGCACGCGCGCAGGTAGTCGTGGATCTCCCGCCCCTCGGCGAACACCCGGGACCAGCCGGGATTGGGCCGGAAGGAGAACGAGTACAGGTGCGAGGGGATGTCGCAGGACACCCCGGGGTAGCGGTTGTCCCGCCACGTGCCGCCGACGTCGGGGGCCTGCTCGATGATGACGAACGATTCCGTGCCCTGCCTGGCAAGCTGGATGCCCATGCCAATCCCGGCGAAGCCCGCGCCGACGATCAGCACGTCGACCCTGCGCCCCGGAACCACGGGCGCGGCCCGCGCGTCACGCACCGGCGAGGACCTTGCCGTACCCGGTGGTCCGCTGGCGGAGCGGGCGGCCGAGTTCCCTGGCGACTCGTTCCACGTCGTCGCGGGTCAGCACCAGCCCGGCCTCGGCGCCCGCCTCGGGCGCGAGCCGGCCGTCGAGCAGCAGCCCGCCGAGGTCGTTCGCGCCGCCGCGCAGCAGGCCGGCCGAGGCGTCGAGGCCGTACTTCGGCCAGGCCGCCTGGATGTTGCCGATCCGCCCGTGCAGCAGCAGCCGGGCCACCGCGTGCACCGCCAGCGACTGCCGCCAGGACGGCCCGGGAACGCCGGTGCCGGCCAGGCCCGGGGCGGTGACCGCGACGGCGGCGGGCACGTACGGCATCGGGATGAACTCGGTGAACCCGCCGGTGCGGTCCTGGAGGCCGGCCAGCAGGCGCAGGTGCGCGACCTGGTGCGCCGGGGTCTCCACGTGCCCGAAAACCATGGTGGAGGTGGAGGGCAGCCCGGCGCGGTGGGCGGCCTCGATCACTTGCACCCATTCGGACACCGGGACGTCGGGGCCGCCCCGCATCCGGGCCCGGACGTCGTCGTCGAGGATGCGCGCGGCGGTGCCCGGCACCGAGCCGAGCCCGGCCTGCCGGGCGGCGGCGAGGAACTCCGCCAGCGGCATCCCGCGCCTGGCCGCGCCGTCGAGCAGTTCGGCCGGGCGGAACGCGTGCAGGTGGATGTCCGGCGCGGCCGCCTTCACGGCGGCGATCAGGTCCAGGTAGTCGTCGTCCGCGCCGTCGGGCAGCGGCCCCTGCATGCAGACCTCGGTCGCGCCGAGTGCGCGTGCCTCGGTGACCAGCGCGGCCAGCCGCCCCCGCGACCGCGGGTCGCGGCCGGCCACGGCGGCGGTGTCCAGGTTCCGGTTCACCACGTAGGTGAGCTCGTCGCCCACCGCCTGCCGCCGCAGCGCGTCGGCCAGCGCGCAGAGTTCCGTAAGCTGCTCGCCGTCGGCGCCGAGCAGCGCCGCGTACCCCTCGTCCGGCAGGGCGGCCGGCGCCGCGGCCGCCGCGCCCAGCCAGTCGCTTACCCGCTCGGGCGAGGGGAGATCCGTGCCGGTGACGCCGCTGCCGTGACTCATCCGTCCAGCATAAGCGGGCCGGCCGTCCGCGGTGAGAGCTCACCGGGAGAGCGCGGCGGGCTCGTGCCACGGCCTGCCACGGACGACGGCGGCCTCGTCCGCCAGGCCGGTCGCCGGGTCGGCGAGGGCCGCGACATGGGCCGCCACGCTCGGCTCGAGCCACGACGGCCGGCCGAGGTACTCGGGGTAGACCGTCAGGCGCTCGCGCAGCGTGAAGCCCGCCGCGGCGGTCAGCGCCGCGAGCTCGTCGAGTTGCGGCCAGGGGCGCTCGGGGTTCACGTGGTCCGGGGTGAGCGGGGAGACGCCGCCCCAGTCGTCGATGCCCGCGTCGATCATCAGCCGGTGCTCGCCGCCGACGAGGTTCGGCGGCGCCTGGACGCGGGCCTGCGGGCCGAGGACCAGGCGGGTGACCGCGATCGTGGCGGCGAGGTCGGCGAGCTCCGCGTCGGGGGTGTCGCGCATCTTCGTGTCCGGCTTGGCGCGGAAGTTCTGCACGATGACTTCCTGGATGCCGCCGTACTCGCGCTGGATGTCGCCGAGCGCGACGATCGCGTCGGCCCGCTCGGCCAGGTTCTCCCCGATGCCGATGAGGATGCCGGTGGTGAACGGGACGTTGCTGCGCCCGGCGTCCCGCAGCACCTGAAGGCGGACCTTCGGGTCCTTGTCCGGTGAGCCGAAGTGGGCCGCGCCCCTGGTCTCGAACAGCCGGGCCGACGTCGTCTCCAGCATCATCCCCATCGACGGGGCGACCGGCTTCAGCCGCTGGAAGTCCTGGTACGTCAGCACCCCGGGGTTGAGGTGCGGCAGCAGGCCCGTCTCCTCGAGCACCCGGACGGCCATCGCCCGGACGTAGGACAGCGTGTCCGCGTACCCGTGCGCGTCGAGCCACTCCCGGGCCTGCTTCCAGCGGGCCTCGGGCCGGTCCCCCAGGGTGAACAGGGCCTCCTTGCAGCCGAGCCGCGCGCCCTGCCGGGCGATCTCGAGCACCTCGTCCGGGCTGAGGTACATGCTCTCCAGCCGCCCGGGGACGGTGGCGAACGTGCAGTAGCCGCAGCGGTCCCGGCACAGCCGGGTCAGCGGGATGAACACCTTCTTGGAGTAGGTGATGACCCCGGGCCGCCCGGCCGCCGCGAGCCCGGCGTCCCGGTCGCGCTGCGCGTAGCCGAGCAGCTCCGCGAGGTCGTCGCCGCGCGCCTGGAGCAGGACCTCCGCCTCCGCCCGGCCCAGCGGCCCGCCGTCCCCGGCTAGGGCCAGCGCCCGGCGCAGGCCCGGCTCCCCCGCCTCGCTGCTTTCACCTTGCTCGATGCCAGAAGCGCTCATACTCCGAACCTTACGACACGCGGTGAACGGACTTACGCGACATACCGGGCGCTAACCGTGTTGCCGACGACTTCATGGCCTGCGGCTCGCATCCGCTGCCCGATAGAACTCCGATAAGTTTGGATATACATCCAGCGTTATGTGATCTGCGCCCTCAGCGCTGCTGCCGTACCCGCAGGGGTCGGTGACGGGTTTCTAAGGTCGGTACCGAGGTGGTGCGATCCGTGCGGGTCGCGGGGTTGTCGCATCCGTTCAGCGGTTCCGTGCGGGGCGGTCTCGGACTTGTACGCGCCCCGTTGGGTGGTGACCGCCGCAGGGAAAATCGGAAGATCCGGTTGCTGTCGGCGTCTGGCTCGGGTGATCGGAGTCCTACCTGGTCACGGAGCATGAAACGTCACCAGTGGCGGATCGTCAGTGGTGACCGCCCTGGATTTCCGTCACTCTCCGACGCACCGCGGCAACCGCACTTCGTGACCACCGGCGCCGCCGGACTTCCCCGGTCCTGCGTCTTCGCGCACGAGCGGCCCATGATCACTTGTCTTTGCGCACGAGCGGCCCATGATCGCGTCCGGTTCGGGAGTTTTGTCGCACCCGGGGTTAAGCAAAGAGCCGGAGCACCTGAGAACGGCGAGTGCACAGAGTGGGCAAATGCCGCGAAAGCCCGTAAACCGAGTCGTAGGCGTCGATGACCTCGCCTTCTACCGCGCCCAGGCCCCACGGCACGCGAACTCGCGAGCCGATCGTCGGCAATGCGCTCACATTGCGTCCTAGTTGCCTGTTTACGTCTGTTGTCGACAGCCGGCTTCCGTCAGGTTACGTTCTCCCAGGCCGGCCTGCCCATCTTGAAGCAGCTCCCGGCCGTCTCCGTGCCAAAGCAGGTGGCGTTCTGTACCACGGGCGGCCCAGCGTGCCTGAAGTCGATCGCCGCCACCCCCGGGACTCTCCCGACGCCCGGATTCACCCAGCCCACGGGCTGAAGTCCGGGCCACGGGCAGCGGCTAGAAGCTTCGGTAGTCGCGGACTGAGTTCCGCGGTCCGCGGCGGGGCGGCCCGCCGGTTCCGTAGCGGGAGACGCCGGAGCCGGCGGGCCTGGCCGGGCCCGCCGCCCCGTTGCCCCGGGAGAGGCCGATCAGCCGGGTCACCCGGTGCCGGTGGCCCGTGAACGGCTCAAGGAGGGCGAGCATCTCCTCGTCGGTTGAGCGGGGCCGGCCGGCCAGGGCCCAGCCCACGATGTTCTTCAGGTGGTAGTCGCCCACCGAGACCGCGTCGGGGTCGCCCGCCGCCCGCTGCCGGGCCTCGGCCGAGGTCCAGATGCCGATCCCGGAGATCGTCTGGAGCTTGCGGTCGGCCTCGGCATGGGTCAGGGTCAGCAGGCGCTCCAGGCTGTCGGCCACGCTGGCCGCCCTGATGATCGTCTCGGCGCGGACGCCCTCGGCCCCGGCCCGATGCCAGTCCCAGGACGGGATGCGCCGCCAGGTCCGCGGGTCGGGAAAGACGCGCATGCCGCGCGGAGCCGGCCCCGGGGGCGGCGTCCCGTACTTGGACAGCAGGATGCGCCAGGCCCGGTGCGCTTCCAGGACAACGACCTTCTGCTCCAGGATCGCCGGGACCAGCGCTTCCATCAGCCGGCCGGAGCGGCCCACCCGCAGGTCCGGGTGGCGGCGGGCGGCGTCTTTGATGACCGGGTGGGCGTCGGGCAGGAACCCGGAAACGTCGTCGAACAGGCCCAGGGCACCGGGGAGCGCATCGAGCAGCCACTGCGCACCGGGCCCCCACGCCTGCGCCCGCACGCGCGTCGCCGGAACCAGCGGCTCATCCGGCTCGTTGGCCTGCTCCGGCTCCCGCGGGGGCTCCGGGGCAACAAGCCGCCCGGGCAGGACGCGGATCGTGCCCGGCCCGTCGGGGGTCAGCGAGGTGCGCCAGATCGCTCCCGCCTCATCGGCGCGGAAGGTCGGGTCCCCCACGCCCCGGCCCTGCACGGAGAGCGTGCGGCGCACGTCAACGGCGAACGGCGCGGTCCACTCGCGCTCCGCCACCGAGTCCGTCATCGCCTGCTCCGCCCCTGGGCCACGGCGTTAGAGCCCACGGCTTTAAGAG
>DAHWEX010000807.1 GCA_027326205.1 Actinomycetota bacterium | reverse complement strand
GTTATTCCGCTGTTCGGGAATGCCGGAGCGGCAGCCTCCGGTGGCGTCGTAAGGGTATAGCGGGGTGGTCGGCGCTGCTGGCCGGTCGGTGGAAAAGTTCTGTCGAATAGACATCTTCGCAGCTCAAGTCTGGTTTTCTGGGTTTATGGCGACTGTATAACGTGCTTTTCTAGTGCGAATGCACATTGTCCGATGCACGGGCGCCGTGTTGGAGTGCGTTTGCACGTGCAGCGGATCGGACGTGCCGGGTGAAAGGAAATTTTGCACATGGAATTTGCACGTTGTTAATGCACCTGACAATGCACGCATGAACGTCGCGTGCGGATGCACGTGCGCCCGTCGGGGCGTGGCCGCCGTGCGCGGGCCGGGCCTGACGCGTTTCCCCCGCATGCGGCGTCAGGGGCGCGGCGTAACCTGAAGCGGTGGGTGTTCCTCCGGTTCGCGTCGCGCACCGTGCGTGAGCGGGACCGTACCCTGCAGATTGGATGGCGGAATGTCCGAGGCAAGCGTCCCCGTGCCGGCCGGGGATAGCGGCGGCACGCGGCACGGCTGGGACGCGGTGGCCGCCCAGCCGGACCCGCGGCGCTGGCTGATCCTGGTCGTGATCGGGATCGCGCAGCTGATGGTCGTGCTCGACATGACCGTGATGAACATCGCGCTGCCGTCGGCGCAGAAGGCGCTGTCGTTCAGCGACGCGGACCGGCAGTGGATCGTGACGGCGTACTCGCTCTCGTTCGGCAGCCTGCTGCTGTTCAGCGGGCGGGTAGCGGACCTGATCGGCCGCAAGGTCATCTTCCTGACCGGCCTGATCGGCTTCGCCGCGGCGTCGGCGGTGGGCGGGGCGTCGGTCAACTTCGCGATGCTGGTCACGGCCCGGGCGTGCCAGGGGGTGTTCGGGGCGATGCTGGCCCCGGCGGCGCTGGCGCTGCTGACGACGACGTTCAGCGACCCGAGGGAGCGCGGCAAGGCGTTCGGCGTGTACGGGGCGATCGCGGGCGCGGGCGGCGCGGTGGGGCTGCTGCTGGGCGGGGCGCTGACGTCGTACCTGTCGTGGCGGTGGTGCCTGTACATCAACCTGTTCTTCGCCGGGCTGGCGGTGGCGGGCGGCTCGGTGCTGCTGAAGCGGCAGGCGCGGCAGGCCGGCGCGCGGCTGGACGTGCTGGGCGTGGTGGCCGTGTCGGCTGGCGTGTTCTGCCTCGTCTACGGTTTCTCCAACGCGGCGCTGCACTCGTGGTCGACGCCGTCGACGCTGGGGTTCCTGGCCGCGGGGGTCGCGCTGCTCGCGGTGTTCACGGTCTGGCAGGGGCGGGCGGAGCACCCGCTGCTCGCGCCGCGTGTCGTGCTGGACCGGAACCGGGGCGGCGCCTACCTGGCGATCTTGATCGTCGGCGCGGGCATGTTCGGCATCTTCCTGTTCCTCACCTATTACATGCAGCAGACCCTGGGGTACTCGCCGGTGAAGAGCGGCCTGGCGTTCCTGCCGATGGTGTTCTGCATCGCGGGGGCGGCGAACCTGTCGAACATCGTGCTGCTGCCGAGGATCGGCCCGAAGCCGCTGGTGGCGGCGGGCTTCCTGCTGCTGGCGGGCGGCCAGCTCTGGCTGACCCGCATCGGCCTGCGGTCGGACTACGCCGGGGTCATCCTGGGGCCGCTGCTGATCACCGGGCTCGGCATGGGCACCCTGTTCTCGACGTGCATGAACACGGGGACGTACGGGGTCTCCCCGCGGGACGCGGGGGTGGCCTCGGCGACGGTCAACACGGGCCAGCAGCTGGGCGGCTCGCTGGGCACCTCGCTGTTCAACACGATCGCGACGTCGGCGGCGACCAGCTACATCGCCGCGCACCTGGCCGCGGTGCCCGGGCACCCGTCGAAGGCGGTGGTGAACCAGGTCACGGCGGCGGGGCTGGTGCACGGTTACACCACGGTGTTCTGGTGGTGCTTCGGGATCTTCCTCGGCGGCGCGGTGGTCGCCGGGACGCTGATGCGCCGTGGCCCGCTGCACCCGACGGTGCGCGAGCGCGCGACGGTTTCCGCGGCCGCGGCCCCCGCGGCGGCGGACGCGGACGCGGACGCGGACGCGGCGGAGGGCGATGCCGCGGCGGCCCCGGTGGCCACGCCCGAGTAGCCGCCGCCGGCGGCGGCGGTGTTACCTGCGGCTCGCCCGCGTCGGCCCGGTCGGCGCGGGCGCTTCCGCGAGCCGGGCGAGCACGATCGCGAACCGGGTGAGCCCGGGCCTGCTGGTGACGAGGACCGCGCCATGGTGAGCGGCGACGACGGCGTCGACGATCGCGAGCCCGAGCCCGGTGGACGAGGCGTTGGTGGCGTGCGAGCGGGACGTGTCGGCCCTGGTGAACCGCTCGAACAGGTCGGGCAGCAGGTCGCGGGGGATGCCGGGGCCGTCGTCGGTGACCGAGACGACGAGCCGGGGCGCGGGCGGGATCGTTCCGTGTGAGGCGGACCCGGCCCCGGTGCCGGGCTCGCCGTCGGGCAGGGTGACGCCGACCCGGACGGTGACGGTGGTGCCGTCGGGGGTGTGCCGCCCGGCGTTGGACAGCAGGTTGGCGAGGACCTGCCGCAGCCGGTGCTCGTCGCCGAGGACCAGTTCCGGGTCGTCGGGCAGTTCGAGGACCCAGCGGTGGCCGGGGCGGGCGACCTGGGCGTCGCTGGTGGCGTCGATGGCGAGCCTGGTCATGTCGACGGGCTCGCGGCTGAGCGGCCGGCCGGCGTCGAGCCGGGCGAGCAGCAGCAGGTCGTCGACGAGGACGCTCATCCGGGTGGACTCGGACAGCACCCGGCTGAGGGCGTGGGTGACTTCCTCGGGGGCGTCGCCGGGGCGGCGCAGCGCGAGTTCGGCGTAGCCGCGGATGGCGGCGAGCGGGGTGCGCAGTTCGTGGCTGGCGTCGGCGGCGAAGCGGCGGAGCCGGCCCTCGCTGGCGGCGCGGCGCCGCAGGGCGGACTCGACGTGGCCGAGCATCCGGTTGAACGCGAGCCCGACCTGGCCGGTTTCCGTGGCGGGGTCGGTGTCGGGCACCCCGGCGGGCAGGGATACCTCGCCGGATTCCAGGGGGAGCTCCGCGACCTGCGAGGCGGTGAGGGCGACCCGGCGCAGCGGGCGGAGCGAGAACCGGACCCAGAGGAACCCGAGGATCCCGGTGAGCAGCAGCACGATGGTGAAGACGGCGGTCTCGGAGAGGGCGACGTCGCGGAGCATGTCGTGCAGTGAGCTGAGCGGCATGCCGGTGTAGTAGACGGAGTTGTCGCCGTCTGGATCCTGGATCGCGGTGAGCTCGTAGACGCCCTCCGCCTGGCTCAGGTAGCGGGTCGTGGTGGGGACGGGCTTGTCGTCGCCCGCCTTGGTGACGGCCGGCTTGATGCTGAGGAGGGCGGCCTTGTCGTCGCCCGACAGCGCGCACGGCGCGCCGCCGATGAAGTCGCAGGTCCAGTGGCCCTGGGAGTCGACCGCGACGAACGTGTACTCGTTCAGCCCGGTGCAGTCGCCGAAGCCGGCCGGGAGGGCGGCCGACGCGGTTCCGCCCGGTGACGCGGCGGCCGACGCGCTGGGGCTGGCGGCGGGGCGGACGCCCCGCCAGTTGCCGCTCGCGCCCTGGACCGTGTCGTCGTTTCCCTGCTGTCCGCTGCCGTCTTTGCCGCTGTCCTGGTGATCCCAGCAGTTGTAGGCCAGGCCGGTGGCGGTCTGCAGGTCGTTGTCGAGACCGCTGGCCAGCGCGCGGTGCACGGCGAGGTAGGTGACGATGCCGACGGTCGCGCAGGCAATGGCGAGCAGCGCCACCAGGCCGGTGACCAGCCTGCCGCGCAGGGTGCGGGGCGCCCGGAGGCGGAAACGCGTCTTGTGACGGGACATCGGCGTGCAGCTTAGCGTGCGAGGGGCGTCAGCCGTTCGGCTTCAGCACGTACCCGACGCCGCGCACGGTGTGGATGAGCGGGTCGCGGCCCGCGTCGATCTTCTTGCGCAGGTAGCTGATGTAGAGCTCGACGACGTGGGCCTGGCCGCCGAAGTCGTAGTTCCAGACGCGGTCGAGGATCTGCGCCTTGGAGAGCACCCGCCGGGGGTTGCGCATCAGGTAGCGCAGCAGCTCGAATTCGGTCGCGGTGAGGTCGATGAGCTCGCCGCCGCGGCGGACCTCGCGGGCGTCCTCGTCCATGGTGAGGTCGGCGACCACGAGCCCTCCCTCGCCGCCGCCGGTGCGCGCCAGGTTGGCCCGGCGCAGCAGCCCGCGCAGCCGGGCGAGGACCTCTTCGAGGCTGAACGGCTTGGTCACGTAGTCGTCGCCGCCGGCGGTGAGCCCCGCGACCCGGTCCTCGACCGCGTCCCTGGCGGTCAGGAAGAGCACGCAGACCCCGGGGAGCTCGGTGCGGAGCCGCCGCATGACCTCGACGCCGTCGAAGTCGGGAAGCATGATGTCGAGCACGACCGCGTCCGGGCGGAACTCCCGGCCCGACTTGACCGCCTCGGCCCCGGTGCCCGCGGGCTGCACCGCCCAGCCTTCGTAGCGGAGCACGCTGGACAGTAGTTCCGCGAGGCTCGGCTCGTCGTCTACCACGAGCACCCGGACCGGGGTCCCGTCCGCGTGCTGCGTGCCCGCGCCGCGTCCGAGCGTGGCCGTCGCGGTGCCTGACGGCGGGCCGGCCGCTGCGCCGGTCACCGTGGCCTGAGGGAAGGCAGCGCCGCTATGCGCTCCGTCCGTGATGTCATCAAGCATGATTAATCGCTCATCCGTGGCCGCTGGGTAACGTGGGGTCCCCTAAGCATGGCAAGGACCCGCGCTGCGTATGCCGAGAATCCTATATGCATTTCCTCTGAGAATCGGCGCTACATGCGCTGACGCCCGGTGGCCTGCGCTCTACCCCGCCAGGACGCGGGCGAGCTTCGAGCCGTGGCCCGCGGGCCGCGCCCCGGCCGCGAAGAGCACCGCGGCGGCCGCCCGCTGCAGTTCCGGGTCCGCGGCCGCCATCTCGACCTCGATCTCCCGCCAGCGGAGCGGGTCGCCGGCCGCGGGCAGCCGGAGCGCGGTGACGACGTCGTCGGCGACCTCGGCGACCACGCGGCCGTCGCCGCCGGTGAGGGTCACCACGGTCCGCTCGGTGTCGAGCCTGGCGATCGGGGCGAGCGGCCGCCCGCCGGTGACCTCGGCGACCCGGGCGGTGAGGGCCCCGGGCACCTCCAGGCCGCCCGCGTCCGGGTCGCGCGGGCCGAGCGGCTCCTGCACCTCGCGGCGGGCGCCCGATCCGGCCGGCAGCTTCAGGTGCCATCCCTCGTCCGTGCCGCCGGTGCGCCGCCGCAGGGTGATCTTGCTGGCGGCGAGACGCCCGTCGGCGGTGTCGAAGTAGGTGGCGGACAGGTGGTGCAGCACCGGCGCGGCGGCGCTCACCCCGGCGAGGTCCGCGAAGGACGGCCGCTCGAACCCGGTGTCCACGTCGAACTTCTGCTCGATCTCCAGATGCTCGGTCATCCCAGCCGCCTCTCCTCGGGGTTACCGCAAGCTTAGTGAGCGCGCTCCGCCGTCGCCTGCCGCCCGCCCGGGCCGGGCCCGGGACGCCGCTCCTGGCCGGCGACCCGAACCTCCTGGCCGGCCTCGCGCTCTCCGCCCCCGCCCTGGCCGCGGCGGCGCGGCTTACGATAGGGCCGTGGACTGCGGTGCGGTAGTGCTGGCCGGCGGGCGCTCCGCCCGGATGGGGACGTCCAAGGCGGCGCTGGAGTGGCACGGCTCCACGCTGCTTTACCGCACGGCCGCCATCGTCGCCCGCGCGGCCGGGGGCCCCGTGGTCGTGGTGCGCGCCCGCGGCCAGGAACTCCCCGCCCTTCCCGCCGCGGTCACGGTGGTCGACGACCCCCGGGAGGGCAAAGGCCCGGTCCAGGGCATCGCGGCCGGCCTCGCCGCCCTGGCGGGCCTGGCCGAGGCCGCGTTCGTCACCTCCACCGACCTGCCGTTCCTGCACCCGGCCTTCGTCGCCAGGGTGCTGCGCGAACTGGAGAACGGGCCGGACGTCGCCCTGCCGGTGGCCCGCGGCTACCAGCAGCCGCTGGCCGCCGCCTACCGCACCGCCCTGGCCGGACTCGCCGGGCGCCTCGTCGCCGGCGAGCGGCTCAAGCCCGCGTTCCTGTTCCGGGAGTGCGCCGTGACCAGGCTCGACGACGCCACCCTGTTGGCGGACCCGGTCCTCGCCCGGCTCGACCCCGGCCTCGACTCCGTGCTGAACGTCAACACCCCGGCGGACTACCAGGCCGCCCGGCGGCGCCCGGCGCCCGAGGTGACGGTCCAGTCGCCGGGCGCGCCGGGCCGGCGGGTCCGCGCCGCGACGGCCGCGGCGGCGGCGCAGGCGGCGGGCCTGCCGTTCGCGGACCTCGTAGCCGCGGTCAACGGCACCCGGCCGACCCGCGACGGGCGCGCCCCGCTGGCGACGGGGGACACGGTGTCCTTCCGCCCGTGGCGGCCCCGCGGCGGGTGCCGCGGGTAACCCCGGACCGTTCGGCATAAGCGCCCGCGGCACCGCGGTGGCGTCCGTTCGCCCGCTGTGGCGGGCGACAAGGCGGGCCGGCCCATCTGGGGCACGCACCCATGGACGGCCCGGCCCGTCCGGGAGTAGGGTCATTGTATACAGTCCACAACCACATACTGTAGACAGTAGGCGCCACGGAAACGGAGGTGGGCGATGGGCAGGCAGCGAACCAGGGAAATTGGCAAGCAGGTGCGGCTCACCGAGCCGCGGGTCCGGGAGAACGGGGAACTGCGCCCCGCGACCTGGGAGGAGGCGCTGGACCGCGCCGCGGCCGGCTTCGCGCGGGCCAGGGACAACGACCCGCTGCGCTCGTTCGGCGTGTTCAGCTGCTCCAAGGCGTCGAACGAGATGAACTACGCGGCGTCGAAGTTCACCCGCGCCGCCATGAGAACGAACAACATCGACTCATGTAACCGTACTTGACACGCCCCCAGTGTCGTCGGTCTGGCGGCAGTCTTCGGAGCGGGTGGCGGCACCAGCTCCTACCGGGAGGCGGAGGACGCGGACCTCATCGTGATGTGGGGTTCGAACGCGCGCGAAGCGCACCCGATCTTCTTTCACCATGTCCTGAAGGGCATCCGCAACGGCGCGAAGATGTACGCCGTTGACCCGCGCCGGTCGTCCACCGCGAAGTGGGCGGACGCCTGGCTCGGCATCCACGTCGGCTCGGACATCAGCCTGGCCAACGCGATCGCCAACGAGATCATCGCGGCGGGCCTGGTCGACGAGGAGTTCATCCGGCGCGCCACGGTCAACTTCGAGGCCTACCGGGAAGCCGTCGCGCGGTACCCGCTGGAACGGGCCGAGCGCGACTCGGGCGTGCCCAGGGAGCTGATCAGGCAGCTCGCCCACGACTACGCCAAGGCGGACCGGGCCCAGATCTGCTGGACGCTCGGCATCACCGAGCACCACAACGCCGCCGACAACGTCCTCGCGCTGATCAACCTGTCCCTGCTCACCGGGCACGTCGGCAAGTACGGCTCCGGGCTGGTCCCGCTGCGCGGCCAGAACAACGTCCAGGGCGGCGGCGACATGGGCGCGATCCCCAACAAGCTCGCCGGGTTCCAGGACATCGAGCTCGACGAGGCCGCCCGCAACCGGTTCGGCGCGAAGTACGGCGTGCCGGTCCCCGGCAAGAAGGGCTATCACCTGTCGCAGATGTTCGACGCGATGGAACGCGGCGAGCTCACCTGCGCGTACGTCATCGGGGAGAACCCGGTCAGCTCCGAGGCCGACACCCATCACACCCGCAAGCTGCTGGAAGGCCTGGACTGCCTGGTGGTCCAGGACATCGTGATGACCGAGACCGCCAAGGTGGCCGACGTGGTGCTGCCCGGCACCGCGTCGTGGTGCGAGTCCGAGGGCACGGTCACCAACAGCGAGCGCCGCGTGCAGCGCGTCCGCAAGGCGGTGGACCCGCCCGCGGGCGCCCGCGACGACATCTGGATCATCGGCGAGCTGGCCAGGCGGCTCGGCTACGACTGGGGCGACCCGACCGCCGAGGACCTGTGGAACGAGGTGCGGGAGCTCTCCCCGATGCACCGGGGCATGAGCTTCGAAAAGCTCGAGCGGCTCGGCGGCATCCAGTGGCCGTGCCCGGACGAGGAGTCGCAGGGCACCCTGTTCCTCCACGCCCGGCTGTGGGAGGAGGACCCGGCCAGGCGCGGCGCGCCCGCCCCGTTCCACGTCGTGGAGCAGGACGACCCGCTCGACACGCTCACCGCCGAGTACCCGATCCGGCTCACCACCGGCCGTCGGCTCGACTCCTACAACACCGGCGCGGCGAGCAACCTGTACGTGACGCCGCTGCGGCAGCCGGAGACGCTGAACCTGTCGCCCGAGGACGCCGCCGCCCTGGGCCTCGCCGATGACGAGATCGCGAGGGTCACCTCACGGCGCGGCTCGATCACCGCCCCGGTGCGCGCGGACGGGACGCTGCGGGAGGGGCTGGCGTTCATGACGCTGCACTTCCCCGAGCAGGTGGAGACCAACATCCTGACGCTCGACACGTGGGACCCGAAGTCGGGCACCGCGGAGTTCAAGGCGACCGCCATCCGGGTGGAGCGGGCCACCCCCGAGGAGGCGGCCGCGTTCTGGGAGCGCACGACAAGCCTGGAGGTGTGAATGGACCTGCGCCTGACGGCGAAGGCGGCCGCGACGGACGCGGAACGCGCCGCGGTCGATGAGGTTCTCGGCCCGCCGCCCTCGCAGTGGGAGGGCGGCGCGCGGCGCGCGCAAGACGCGCACCAGGCGTTCGGCGGGCACGCCGCGCGCGGCCGGCGCCACCAGCTCATCACCGTGCTGCACGCGATCCAGGACAAGGCCGGCTGGATCAGCCCGGGCGCCCTGGACTACGTGGCCGAGCGGCTGACCGTCCCGCCGGCCGAGGCGTTCGGCGTCGCGTCGTTCTACGCGATGTTCCGGACCGTGCCGCCGGCCACGGGGCTGTCGCCCGGCACGGTCGTGCACGTCTGCGACGACGTGGCCTGCCAGGTGGCCGGCGCGGAGGCGCTGTGCGCGGAGATGACCCGCCGCTTCGGCCCGGAGGGCGCCGACCGCGTGCCGACCGGGAACGGGTTCCACGGAGCCGGCGTCACCTGGCAGCGCTCCCCGTGCCTGGGCAAGTGCGACCTTGGCTCGGCCGCGCTGATCCAGCGGGCCGGGACCGCCGCGCCGCGGCGCGACCTCGCCCCGGTCACCCCGGACGCGGTCCGGGACGCGCTCGCCGGGAGCGGGCCGGCGGCGGGGGTGCCCCTCGGCGTCCTGGTGCCGCAGCTGTCCTCCCGAACGGGCCCAGGCTTCGCGTCACCCGACATCGCCGCCTCCCCCGGCAGCGGACCGGTGTCGCTGCTGCGCCGCGTCGGCCGCGTCGACCCCGCGTCGCTCGGCTCGTACCGGGCGGCGGGCGGCTACGAGATGCTGCGGCGCGCGCTGCGCCTCGGCCCCCAGGGCGTGATCCGCGAGGTCCGCGACGCCAAGCTGGCGGGCCGCGGCGGCGCGGCGTTCCCGACGCACATCAAGTGGGACGCGGTCGCCGCCAACCCGGTCCGCCCCAAGTACGTGGTGTGCAACGCCGACGAGTCCGAGCCGGGCACCTTCAAGGACCGGGTGCTGATGGAGGCCGACCCCTACGCCCTCGTCGAGGCGCTGACCGTCATGGGCTACGCCTGCGGCGCGGAGCAGGGCTACCTCTACATCAGGGGCGAGTACCCGACGGCGGAGGGCCGGCTGGCGCACGCGGTCGCCATGGCCCGGGAGCACGGGTTCCTCGGGCCGCGCGTGATGGGCGAGAGCTTCGCCTTCGACATCGAGATCCGGCGCGGCGCCGGCGCCTACATCGCCGGCGAGGAAACCGCCCTCATCAACTCCCTGGAGGGCAAGCGCGCCGAGCCGAGGAACAAGCCGCCGTTCCCCGCTCAGTCCGGCCTCTTCGGCCAGCCCACCGCGGTGAACAACGTCGAGACGCTGCTGTCGGTGCTGGAGATCCTCCGGGTCGGCGGGCCGGCCTACGCCGCCGTCGGGACGCCCGGGTCCACCGGAACGCGCCTGTTCTGCCTGTCCGGCTGCGTGCCGGCACCGGGCCTGTACGAGTACGACTTCGGGGTGACGCTGCGCACGGTGATCGACGGCGCGGGCGGCGTGGCCGGCGGCCGGCCGCTCCAGGCGGTGCTGCTCGGCGGCGCGGCCGGCGTCTTCGTCGGCCCGCAGGCGCTGGACATGCCGCTGACCTACGAGGGGACCCGCGCGGCGGGGGCGACGCTCGGCTCCGGCGTGGTGCTCGTCCTCGACGACACGGTGTCGGTGCCCGCGCTGCTGCGCCGGATCACCCGGTTCTTCCGCGATGAGTCCTGCGGCCAGTGCGTCCCCTGCCGGGTCGGCACCGTCCGCCAGGAGGAACTCGTCGCCCGGCTGGCCGGCCCCGTCTCCGGCGAGCCCGGCTCCGGCAAGCCCGCGCCGCTCGGCTCGGTCGCCGCCGAACTGGCGCTGCTGAAGGACATCGGCTACGTCACCCGCGACGCGTCGATCTGCGGCCTCGGCCAGACCGCGCTCTCCGCCGTCGAGTCCGCCGTCAAGCTGGGCCTCATCGGCACTGACTTCACCGGCACTGACTTCCCCGGCACCGACTCCCAGGGGGTTTAGCGTGACCTCGGTTTTCCTTGAGACGCCCAGGCGCCTCGTCGACGTGGAGATCGACGGGCAGGCGGTGCGCGTCCCGGAGGGCGCCACGCTGCTCGACGCCTGCCGGGCGCGCGGCATCGACACCCCGACGCTCTGCTACCTGGAGAACCTCACCCCGGTGAACGTCTGCCGGGTGTGCGTGGTCGAGGTCGAGGGCTCGCGGACCCTGGTGCCGTCCTGTTCCCGCACGGCCGAGGCGGGCATGAACGTGCACACGGACTCCGAGCGGGTGCGGACCTCACGGAAGATGGTCCTTGAGTTCCTCGCCTCCTCCGCCGACGTGTCCCTCGCCTCCGCCGACGTGCGGCGGTGGATCGCCTCCTACGGCGTGGACCCGTCCCGCTACGGCTCGCCCGCGCCCGACGCCGGGGCGGGAGAGCGGGACGCGGCCAGGCCTGGCGAGCATCACGCGCCCGCCGGGGACGCCGCCGCCACCGTCGGCCAGCCGGTGAAGGTCGACAACGAGGCCTACGTGCGCGACTACTCGCGCTGCATCCTCTGCTACAAGTGCGTGGAGGCCTGCGGCGAGGACGCGCAGCACACGTTCGCGATCGCGGTGGCCGGCCGGGGCTTCGAGGCGCGCATCTCGACCGAGTACGACGTGACCCTGCCCGACTCCGCCTGCGTGTACTGCGGCAACTGCATCGGCGTGTGCCCGACGGGCGCGCTGATGCCGCTGTCGGAGTACGCCATGCGCCAGGCGGGTACCTGGGACGAGTCCCGGCAGACCGTGACGTCGACGATCTGCCCGTACTGCGGCGTGGGCTGCAACGTGGACCTGCACGTCCAGGACAACACGATCGTCAAGGTGACCTCGCCGCTGGACAGCGAGGTCACCCACGGGCACCTGTGCGTGAAGGGGCGCTTCGGCTTCGAGTTCGTCCAGCGGCGCCGCCGCGAGGAGTAGCGCCGCCGCGGGGAACGCCGCCGCGCGGGCAGCGGCCAGGCTAGAGGGTCATCTCGCTCTCGATCCGCTTGAGGGTGTGCCGGGCGAGCGCGAGGTTCGCCTTCTGGCGGTCGAGGACCAGGTGGAGGAACAGGCCCCTGTGATCGCGGTGAACCGCGGGGACGGGCCCGGACGCGGCCGGGCCGTGCGCCCGGGCAGCGCGGGGGACGGCGGTGGGCGGCGGCCGCCGGGCGGAGTATGGTCACCACCGTGGATGACCTCGCCCGAAGCGCGCCCGATCACGACCTGCTCAGGAGGATCCCGCGCACGGACCAGCTCCTGCGCGACCCGCGCATGCAGGCGGCCGAGCGCCGCGTCGGCCGGGACCTGGTGAAGGCCGCGATCACCCGGGCGCAGGCGCGGGCGCGGAGCGCCGAGATAACCCCGGACCAGGTCGCGGACGCGGCCGCCGCGGAACTGCCCGTGACCGCC
>DAHWEX010000792.1 GCA_027326205.1 Actinomycetota bacterium | reverse complement strand
CGCGGTCGACCTGATCGGCCAGGCGGACGCGGCGGCGCGGGCCCACATCGAGGCCGCGGGCGACGCGGTGACGTGGCACGGCTTCGTCCCGAACGACGAGGCCATGAGGCTGGTCGACGGCTCGCTCGCGGGCCTGTCCCTGCTGCGGGACGAGGCCAACTTCCGCCACTCGATGCCCACGAAGGTCGCCGAGTACATGGCCAGGGGCGTCCCGGTGATTGCGACGCCGCTGCCGCTCGCGGTGCGACTGGTGGAGGCGGCCGACGGCGGCTTCGTGGTCCCGTTCAACGACCCGCGGGCCGCGGCGGAGGCGGTACTCAAGCTCGACGCCGACCCGGACCTGCGCGTGAAAACGGGCCTGCGCGGCCACGACTACGCCCTGGCCAACCTGGCCTGGCCCCCGCACGCGGCGGCCTTCGTCGCCCGCCTGGAGGCCTGGGCGGCCACGGCCGGCTAGACGCGCCCACCAGGACGCTCCGGCACCGGAACCGCGGTGACCGGCCCGCTGCCGCTGAACAGGGTCGTCATCCCCTTGCGTTCAGCGCGGCAACCCCGGCGGGATAACAGCGGGAAGTTAGGTGTACGCCCGTTGGCCTTGCCGAAGCCCGATCGTGACTCTACGGTTACCAAAGGCTGCGCATAGTCTTATGCCATGGCTGACGATTGGGGGGAGGACGAGACGCGGAGGGCGAAGGCCGCGCTCATCAGCACCGACGTGCCCAACGCGGCGCGGGTGGCCGACTTCATGTACGGCGGCCAGAACAACTTCGAGTCCGACCGCCGGGCCGCGCGGGCGCTGGTCAGGACGGCGCCCGCGGTCACCGACATCGCGCCCGCCGCGCGCGCGTTCCAGCGGCGCATGCTGCGCTTCCTGGTCGCCGACGCGGGGATCAGGCAGTTCCTCGACATCGGCACCGGCCTTCCCCTGGTGGGCAATACCCACGAGGTCGCGCAGTCCCTGGCGCCCGAGTGCCGCATCGCCTACGTGGACAGCGACCCCATGGTGCTGGCGCACGCCCGGGCGCTGATGAAGTCCGCGCCCGGCGGCGCGGTCGGCTACGTCGACGCGGACGTCCGCGACTGCGGCGCGATCATGCGGGGCGCGGGGGAGACCCTGGACATGAGCCAGCCGGTCGCGGTCCTGCTGCTGTTCACCCTCGCCTACGTGCACGCCGACGCCGACGCCGCCGGTGTCGTCTCGTCGCTGATGGCGGCCGTCCCGTCCGGCAGTTACGCCGCGATCTACCACCTGGCGAGCGAAGTGGACCGGGACATGGACGCGGCGGTCGGGCTGTGGAACACGATGATGCCGGCCCAGCCCATCAGGCTCCGCTCCCGCGCGGAGGTCGGCGACCTCGTGGCGGGCCTGGAACTCGTAGCGCCCGGACTGACGCTCGTCACCGGATGGCGCCCCGACGCGGACGACCCCCGCTTCATCCGGGCCGTCCCGGTCTACGGCGTGGTAGCCCGCAAACCCTGATGCCGCCCGCCCGGCTACCCGGGCGGGTCGTCCAGGAGCGAGCTGACGGCGAAGAGCTGGCGCATCTGGGCCAGCTGCGCGTCGATGTCGTTCTTCTGCCTGGTCAGCTCGTCGAGTTCCTTCGCGATGGCGGCTCGGCGCTTGGCGGCGTCGGCCTCGAAGTCGGCGAGGGCCTGCTTGGCATCGTCCTTGGCCTGGGCGACGATCAGCTCCGCCTTGCGGTGCGCGTCGGAGACTTCCTTCTTCGCGTCGGCCTCGGCGTCGCGCCTGGCCTGCTCCGCCTGCGCGGTGGCGTCGGCGGCCCGCTTCTCCGCGTCGGCCGCCCGCCGCTCCGCTTCCTCGACCAGCTTGCGGCTGGCCTGCTGCGCGTCGGCGAGCCGCTCCACCTCCAGCCGCTCGGCTTCCGCGCGGCGCTCGGTGAGCTCGACCTCGAAGTCGGCCTCGGCCTGCGAGCGGAGCGCCTCCGACTGCTCGAGCAGGAACTGCTCGCGGCGGCGGATCTCGTCGGCCTCGCGGCGGGCGGTGCGGACGATGTCCTCGCGTTCCCGCTCAGCGGCCGCCTTGATCTTCGCGGCCTCCCGGTCGGCCTCGGCCCGGGCGCTGGCCGTCTCGAACTCGGCGGAGGCGCGCAACCCGGCCGCGTAGGACTCGGCGGCGGCCTTGATCCTGGCGGACTCGCGCCCGGCTTCGGCGGCGGTCGCCTTCGCGTACTCGGCGATCTGCCGCTGCGCGGCGAGCAGCAACTGCTCGATCCGCGCGCTGGCGCCGGGCGCCGGGCGCGGCCCGGCACCGGGCCCGGCGGACCGTGCCTCCGCTTGCGGTGACGGCCCCGCGTCTGGGCGCGGCCCGGCACCCGGCCGGGGGCCGGCGGAAAGGCGCGGGTCTGCCCCCGCCTGGCCGGGGCGCTGGCTGGGCCCGGACGCCAGCGGGCCGCGCGCCGGACCCGGGCCCGGGCGCGCGCCGGTCGCGGGACGCTGGCCGTCGGCGGCGCGGCCGTCGGGCTCTGGGGCGCGGCCTGGGTGCTGGCCGGGGCCCGCGCTGTCGTTCCGGCCGGTGAAACCCGGCCCGGGACGCTGCCCGCGCCCGGGGCGGTACTCGAAGTCCGAGCGGGCGCCGGCGCCGGGGCGCGCTGCCGCGCCCGGCCCGGGAGAACCAGGACGGGACCGGCCGGGCGCCGCCGGGCCGGGATCGGCCGGCCGTGCCTCCTGCGGGTCCGCGCCGGCCGGGCCCGCCGAACCCCGGGCGGCCAGGACCGAGTCGCCGTTGCGGCCGACGTCGCGCGGCCGGTAGCCGTCGGGTGCGCCGCCGCCGGGCTCGGCGACGGGCGCCTGGCGCATGGCGGAGTTCCCCCGTGGCGCTGGCCCGGCCTGAGCCGGGCGCTCGTAACCGTCGTAACCGTGCGGCGGCATCCCTCTCCCTTCCCGATCAGACTACCTGTGGTCACGCCAGGCCACCGGGCTTGCCGGGCGGTCGGCGCAGAGCCGTCCCGCCCGGCCACGAACAAGAAGTGGTGTAGATCCGGGTGAGCGGACACGGCGCGTGAATCACCCCGATAGGATCGTGGGCGTGAATCCGCGACTGGTCCTGCCGCGCCTGCGCCGTCTCGCCGGCGAGAACAAGCTGTTCACCTGGGCGCTGGCGGCCGGCGCGCTGCTGCGGCTCCTCGCGTCCGTCGGCTACCCGGGCGCCCTGTGGTTCGCCGGGGACACCTACGTGTACGTCGGCGCTGCGCTGCGCCCCCGGCCGGACCTGTCCAAGTCCACCGGGTACTCGTTCTTCCTCAGGCTGCTGCTGCCGTTCCACTCCTTCACGCTGGTGACCGGCGTGCAGCACGTGATGGGGCTGCTCGTCGCGGTGCTGATCTACGTGCTGCTGCGCCGCAACGGCGTGTCGAAGAAGTGGTCGGCGATCGCCACCATGCCGCAGCTCCTCGACGGGTACATCATCGAGGACGAGCACCTGATCATGGCCGAGGCGGTCTTCACCTTCCTGTTCATGATCGCGCTGCTGATCCTGCTGTGGCAGCCGCGGACCCGGTGGTGGACGGCCGCGATCGCCGGGGTGCTCGTCGGCGCCGCGGCGGTCGTGCGCACCGAGGGCGTGATCATGCTCGCCGTGCTGCCGCTGTTCCTGCTGCTGCGCGGCTGGTCGTGGAAGACGCTGCGCGGATGGGGCGTCGCGATCGCGTTCACGGTCGGCACGCTGATCCCGTACGGCGGGTACACGACCTGGTTCCACGTGCGCTACAGCCAGTACAACACCCCGATCTACAGCTCGACGCTGTCGGAGGGCTTCTACCTCTGGGGCCGGGTGTCCTCGTTCGCGAACTGCGCGGTGATCAAGCCGACCGGGCAGGAAGCGGTGGTCTGCCCCACCCAGCCGCTCGTCGACCGGGAGCCGCCGGGCAACTACATCTGGCACGCGCCGTACGTGCACGCGGACATGAACGCGATCTGCACGGTCACCACGGTGAACGGCAAGCCCAGCAAGAGCTGCGGCCCGGTCAGTCCCGCGGGCAACAAGGTCCTGACCGACTTCGCGGTCAAGGCGATCCTGGCCCAGCCCCTCGGTTACGCCAAGACGGTCGTCAAGGACGTCCTGCTGTCGTTCGGCTTCCCCCGGATCGCTTACCCGGGGGCCGGCACGACGTACTACTACAGCTTCCACGAGCACTACGTCGGCACGGACGCGGCCACCGGCAAGCCCATCTCGCTGCTCCCGCCGAACAACCCCGCGCACGAGTGGATTCCCGGCGGCACCGCCTACGAGGACTGGCTGAGCTACGGCCACCAGGCGCCGGGCGTGGTGCGCACGGTCTTCGCCGCCCCGATCGCGGTCTACCAGCGACTGGTGTTCACCTACGGGCCGCTGCTCGCGCTCATCTTCCTCCTCGGCCTCGGCGGCTTGTTCTCGGTGACCGCGCGCCGCCAGGGCAAGGGCGTCGGGTCGGTGCTGTCGGCCCGGACGATCGCGTCGCTGCGCCTGCACTGGCGGCCGCGCGGCACGTCGATGCTGCCCTGGGTCACCGCCGTCGCGCTGCTGGTCTTCCCGATCGCGGTCGCCGACTTCGACTACCGCTACCTGATCCCGGTCATCCCGTTCGCCTCCCTGGCGGCCGGCCTGGCGTTCGCCCCGCGCCGCGAGGCACCGGCGGCCCAGGCACCGGCGGCCCAGGCCCCGGCGGCGGCCCCGGCCGAGATGACCACCGTGCCCGGCCAGGTGGCCTGAGGCCCGTTCGGCTTAGCCGGACCCGGGGCCTCAGTTGGAGAAGTCCTGGGTGAGCCAGACGGTACCGCCGCTGTCGCGGTAGACGGCGATGCCGACGTGGGTGAACGTGGCGCTGAGGATGTTCAGCCGGTGACCGTCGTCCGGCGGCCGCTCGTTGAGCATCGACTGGGTGAGGCCGACCGCCATCTGGGCGATGGCCGTGGCGGTGCCGGCCACCGGGCCGCCCTCGCCGATATTCTCCCCGGCGGCGGTCCAGTCGATCCCGGCGGCGGTCTCCCTGGTACCGATCGCGGCCTCGCCCGGGCACTGGTGAGACAGGCCGCAGCCCCCGGCCATCCGCAGGTTGTGCGCCGCGGAGCTGGACGCAAGGCCCGCGGTGACGGTCAGCGCGGGCAGCCCGGCCGCCGAACGGGCCCGGTTGATCAGCGTGAGCACCTGTGCGGCGGCGGTGCCGGCCTGATCTGCCGTCGCGGTCGCCGTCGCGGTCGCGGCGGCGGGGACGGTGGCTGCGGCTGCGGTGGCCGGAGCGGCCGCGGCCGACGAGCGGGCGCCCGTGGCGGCGGCCGGCGGCGAGCCTGCGCCGGAGCGGCCCGCCGCGGGTGCGGCCCTGACCGCTGGCATCGTGGCCACCGCTGGCGTCGCGGCCATCGCGGCGCCGGCGGAGGCCGCCGCCGTGGCCCGCACGCTCCCGGACGCCGCGCCGGGCGAGACCGCCGCCGACGGCGCCGCGCCGCAGCCCGCGCAGATCAGCGCCGCGGCCGCGGCCGTCGCTGCCATACCGGTTTGCCGGATCATGTGATCACCGCCTTCAGGCGCTGACATTAGGCCACCGGGCCCGATTTTTCCGGCGACATGGGCAAATGTCGGCCTATCCCCGGGAGCCGCGCCTCGTCAGCCACTTCGCCGCCCAGTCGGACAGACCCGGGTCCGCCGCGTTCCGCGCGGTCCTCGCGAAACCCCGCCGGCCATGACCGTCGCCCCGGCCCTGCCCGGCTACCCGGCCGGGTAGCCGGGCCCGCGCTGGCGCGGTGCGCGATGAGCGCCAGGCGAGCCGTTACCGCATCGGCTCGGCCGGGCCAGCCGATCGCTGGCACAATGATCCGGGGATCCCCGCGAGTTATCCGAAACCGCCCGAATGAGAGCAGCGTGGAACGACGGGAAGCTGTGCCCGGTTCATCCGGAGTGCCCGGCCGGCCGCTGCGGGCGCTGGTCATGTCCGCGCTCCGGGTGGAGTACCTGGCGATGCGCGCGCACCTCGCCGACCTGCGAGACGAGGAGCACCGCTCGGGGACGCGCTTCGAGGCCGGCCGCCTGCGGGACGGCCGCTGCGAGGTGGTGCTGGCGCAGGCCGGCGCGGGCAATGTCAAGGCCGGGGTCATCGCCGAACGGGCCATCGGCATGTTCGAGCCCGACCTCCTCCTGTTCGTCGGGGTCGCCGGCGCCCTGCACGACGATCTCCGGCTCGCCGACGTGGTCGTGGCCACCCGGGTGGACGCGTACCACGGCGGGACCGCGGCCGCGGACTTCCTCGCCCGGCCGCAGACCTGGCCGGCGAATTACCGGCTTGAGGAGCTGGCCCGGCTCGTCGACCGCACGGGAGGCTGGCAGCGGCGGGCAGGCGAAGACGGGACCGCGGCCGGCTCCGCCGTGTACTTCCGGCCGGTCGCGGCCGGCGAGGTCGTGCTCGACAGCCGGGACTCCGCCCTGTTCGACCAGTTGCGCCGCCTGCACAACGATGCCGCGGCCATCGCGATGGAAGACGCCGGGGTCGCGCAGGCCGCCCACCTCAACGACGCGCTGCCCGTCCTCGTCATCCGCGGCATCAGCGACCACGCGGACGGGCACAAGACCGATGCCGACCGGCTCGGCTGGCAGCAGCAGGCCGCCGCGGCCGCGGCCGCGTTCGCCGCCGCGCTGCTGGCCAGGCACACCCCCGTCCCCGGGCCGCCCGCCGCCGCGGCCGCCCGGCAGGCCCCGGCCGGGCCGGGCGTCCCGCTGCCCGGCGTGGCCGCCCGGCGCAAGCTGCCGCAGTTCACCTACGTCCAGCGCAAGACGACCGGGTTCGTCGGGCGTGATCACGCGTTCGCCGAGTTCGCCGCCTTCCTGGCCGCGCATCCGAGCGGCTACCTCATCGTCGAGGGACTGCCC
>DAHWEX010000766.1 GCA_027326205.1 Actinomycetota bacterium | reverse complement strand
GCGCTGACAACCCGCCCCCATTTCCGCCCGAAGGAGGTCAGTCCCGCGCCCGCCGCGCGGGCCGCCCTCGCGCCCCGCACCCGGTCCCCGCATCTCGCAGGAGGCACCAGCCCATGAAGCTCACCCCCCGGCCGCCGGCCTGGCTCCGGCGCGTCCCCCGGCCGCCCGGCGTCCATGCCCTGGCCGCGGTTCCCCTGATGGCGTCGCCGCCGCTGGCGGCCGACTCGATCAGCCAGGTGCTGAACAACACCACGCTGTGGATCATCGGGATCCTGGCTGGCCTGGCCACCTTGATGCTGACCCTCGGGGGCGTCAGGTACCTGCTCGCCAACGGCGACCCCGCCGAGGTCGAGCAGGCCAAGACCGCGCTGAAGTCCGCCGCGATCGGCTACGGGCTGGCGATCCTCGCCCCGGTCATCGTCACCATCCTGAAGGGCCTGGTCGGCGGATGACGCTGCCCCGCGCCCCCGGCCCGGCCCCGAGGGCCGGGCCGCCGCCGGGCCACCGTCCTCGCGGTCGCCGTCGCCGTCCTGGCCGTCCTCGCCGTCCTGGCCGAGCGGCTCAGATGCGCCATCAGCTGTACCTGGTGCTGGGCGCTTCCCGCCGTATATCCCTGCTTCGCCAGCTCCTCGGCAAAGCCGTCGCGGCAAGCGGCAAGCGGGCCGCTCACTCTAACCCTGCCCGGATCGTTCATGACTGCCTCCTTCTCCGGGTCCGTCCCGTTAAAGGAAGCGTCCGTCAGTCACGCCGGATTATGTAGAGCAGCTCGCAGATGCACACCCCCGCGACCAGGGACAACGCCTCGAAGCGCACCCTGGTCGGCATAATCCGTGTGGCTGCATAGTGGCGATTCCACCTGGCCCGCGAGCACCAGCGCCTCTACCCCGGCACCACGCAAGGACAATACGCACTCGGCGCCTGACCCGCCGTCCGCTGGACAGGGCCCTGCGGGACGGCGGGTGAGCCCGCGGGCTCAGGTGAGGGCGGCGGCCAGCAGGGCGAAGGCGGCGATGATGACGGCGACGCGGACGTAGTGGTAGCGGTCCCAGCGGTCAGACTGCTCCTTCCAGTCGGCGGGCCGGTTCTCGGGGGTCCACGTCTTGCTTCGGTTGTTGATCGGGACGAGCAGCAGGATCGACATGACCACGCTGACGATCAGCAACGCGGCGGCGGTGACGATGAGGCCGGTGCCGTGGTGGTGCCATCCGGCGATGGCCCAGACCGCGACGAGGACGAGCGAGCCGATGTACCAGAACGGCATCACGGCGCCGAGCATCCGGCCCCCGTGGGCGCGGCCGAGTTGGCCACTGTCACCGGGGAGCGCGTTGAAGATCCGGTTGAGGACGAAGGCGACGGAGAACTCCACTCCCACCATCAGGCCGACTTCCACGGTGGTGAAGACCTCGAGTGCGCTGAGCATGGTGACCCCTCCTGGTATCTAGTGCTGCTAGACAATGAGTCAACGCTAGTACTGCCGCAGCTCGCTTGTCTAGCAGTGCTAGGATCGAGTCATGTCGGTACAGGAACGCAAGGAACGCGAACGGGCGGCCCGCGAACGCCTCATCGTGGCCACGGCCCGCGAACTCGCCGAGCAGCAGGGCTGGGACGCGGTCACCACCCGCCTGCTCGCCGAACGCATCGAGTACAGCCAGCCCGTCCTCTACAGCCACTTCCGCGGCAAGCGCGAGATCATCGGCGCCGTCGCTCTCGAAGGCGCCGCCGAGATGGCCGCAGCGGTGCGTGCCGCGGTCTCCGGCGCGAACAGCCCGCGCGAGCGGGTCGCCGCCCTCGCCCGCGCCTACCTCGACTTCGCCGAACGCAACCCAGCGGTCTACGACGCCATGTTCCAGCTCGACGGCGGCCTGGCCTTTGCGGACGAGGACACCCCGGCGCCGCTGAAAGACGCCTTCGCCGCCCTGCTGGAGAGCCTCGGAGAGGTCGCCGGGGACGGCGTCCATCCGGGGCTGTTTACCGAGGTGTTCTGGGCGGCCCTGCACGGCCTGGCCACCCTGACCCGAGCGGGACGGCTCCCGCCGCAGGACACCGAGCCCAGAGTGGAGCTGCTGGTGGACCGGCTCGCCATGGTCTAACACACCATCCCGGCAGGCACGCAGCCCGGGCCCCGGGCCCCGCCGCTACCTGACTGCGGTATCGCTTCCGGTCACTCGCGCCCACACGGCGCAACCGCAGATCGCCGGGCCCCGTACCCCAAGCAGGCACCCGCCCCGGAAGCTGCGATGATCATTGAACACGATCCGATACGCGCCCTAGCTCACGCCAGATTAGCGCTTCTATCAAGGCGATGGCGCTCCGCGCCACCGCGCCCGCCGCACTCGCGCCGGGCGTGCGGCCGTGGGCGGCCCTCGCTCATAAGCGAGTGACCCTACCAAGCGTCCGCGAAGCGACCGAGTAGGGTACACAGAAGCCATGACGACACGGGAGAGCGCCCATATGGCTGACACGATTCTGACGGCAAGCGAGGCGTCGCTGGCAGTTGAAGACCTCGGCTGGCGGTACCTCCTCGACTGTCTCACCACCGCTGTCACGGTCGGCTCTCTCTTCGACGCGTGCGAAGTCATCCGCGCCGCGGTCGACATCGCGGGCCCACACGCGAACGACCATCTGCGCCTGCGCGCGACCGCCGACCGGGTGGAACTCACGCTGGAGACACGCGGCGAATTTCGCGTGACTACGCAGGATGTTGATCTAGCCCGCTCCATCACGAAGGCAGTTCGCACGGCCGGTTACCAGACGGTCGCGCACCCTGCTCGTCATTCGGTTCAGTCGCTCGCAATCGCGATCGATGCGATGGACATCCCCGCAGTGCGCCCGTTCTGGAAGGCGGTGCTCGGGTATGACGACGTCAATGCGCCCGCCGACCTAGTGGACCCGTCCGGTGGCGGTCCGTCACTCTGGTTCCAGCAGATGGACGAACCGCGCACGCAGCGCAACAGAATTCATCTTGACCTGACTGTTCCGCACGACGATGCCGTCGCCCGAGTCGAAGCCGCCCTCGCGGCCGGCGGTCGGCTCGTCAGCGACGACCATGCGCGAGCATTCTGGATCTTGGCAGACTCCGAGGGCAATGAAGTCTGCGTGTGCACGTGGCAGGACCGTGACTGACGAGGGGACGCAGCCGCTCTTCGGCCTGCGGCGGCGCTTCGCGCCGCCAACGATCCGTATGGGCCATCTGGCGATGGACACGCGACCAAGGACGCCAACCAGCAACGCCCCTCGCGCCACCGGTGAGGCGTAGCCTGCCCGCGTGGCAACCCGCGCTCTGGGGAAGGCACGTGCACTACCCGGTCGCGTCGGACCGGCTCACCCGGCAGGCAGGCTGGCCAGAACGACGGCCGATGAGATCTTGCCGCGGGACCGGTCAACCAGTCTGACCGACCACCGCCACTTGAAGGGGCCGCCATGTCGCGCGTCCGCGTCCACAACTTCTCGATCTCGCTCGACGGGTTCGCCACCGGCGAGGGGCAGTCCGCCGACGCGCCGTTCGGCCACGCCGGGCACCGGCTCCACGAGTGGATGTTCGCCACCCGGTTCGGCCAGCGCGAAGTCCTCGGGCAGTCGGGCGGCACCGAGGGTGTCGACGGCGCGATGGCGGAGCGGCACGGACCCGGGATCGGTGCGGAGATCATGGGCGCGGGCAAGTTCGGCCCTCCGGGGTGGCAGGACGACCCGTCGTGGCGCGGGTGGTGGGGCGACAACCCGCCGTTCCACACGCCGACGTACGTGCTGACCCACCGTCCGCGCCCGTCGCTGGAGATGGAAGGCGGGACTACGTTCCACTTCCTCGACGCCACCCCAGCGGACGCACTCAACGTGGCGCGGGAGGCGGCCTCCGGCCAGGACGTCCGCCTCGGCGGGGGCCCGACCATGATGCGCGCGTTCCTCGCCGCCGGCCTCGTCGACCACCTGCACGTCGTGCAGGTGCCGATCCTGCTCGGCCGCGGTGTCCGGCTGTGGGACGGCCTGGAGGCACTGGAGCGGCAGTACGACGTGGAAGTGGTCTCGACGCCCAGTGGCGTCACTCACCTCACGTTCACCCGATGACGAGGTGCGAACGGGATCGCGGGCGCGGTGCCTGCTGCGTTTCCCGCCCGGCGCGGCGGGCTTACGCTGTCCTGCATGGTTGCCGATGACTTCGCCAAGCGCGTCTCCGCCGCCTCTCGTGCCTGCCCGCTCGCGATCTCCCGGCGCGCTTACCGCTCGCCGGGGACGGCGTTCGCGGAACTGGCGCGTGCCTGCGACGAACTGGGCATCCAGGAGTGGGACAACTACGGCGAATCCGGAGCGGTCGCCCGGCTGGAGGCCGAGGTAACGAAGCTCTTTGGCGTGGAGGCCGCGGCGTTCTTCCCCAGCGGGGTGATGGCGCAGCAGGTGGCGCTGCGGGTACACACGGACCGTTCGGGAAACTGTCGTGTGGCACTGCCGGACCTCAGCCACCTGCTGGTCCATGAGGAAGACGGGCCGCGCCTGCTGCACGGGTTCGAGATCTCCTGGCTGACCCGGGGCTACCAGGCGCCGAGCGCGCGGCATCTCGAGGCGATCCCGGGACGGCTCGGCGCCGTGCTGGTCGAACTGCCGCTGCGCGACGCCGGGTGCCTGCTGCCGCCCTGGGACGACCTCGTCGCGCTCTCGGCGGCCTGCCGCGAGCGGGCGCTGGCGCTGCACTTCGACGCGGCGCGGATCTGGGAGTCGGTGCCGTGGTTCGGCCACTCGCTGTCCGAGATCGCGGCGCTGGCCGACTCGCTCTACATCTCGTTCTACAAGGGCCTGGGCGGCCTGGCCGGCGCGGCGCTGCTCGGTTCCGCGGAATTCATCGCGGAGGCCAGGCTCTGGCGCCGCCGCCAGGGCGGGACGATCTACCAAATGACCGCCGAGGCCGTATCGGCGCTGGTCGGGCTGCGTGACGAGCTGCCGAAGATCCCCGGCACCGTGACCTGGGCGCGTGCGTTCGCGGCGGCACTCCCGGGCTACGTCACCGTGCAGCCGGAGGTGCCGCACACGAACCAGTTTCTGCTGCACGCGGCGGGAAGGGAGCAGGCCGCTAACCAGCGCGTGCTCGACCTCGTCGAGCAGCACCGGATCGGCATGCCGGCCTGGGAACCAGCGCCGGAACCAGGCCGGCTGCGCACGGAGGTCGTCGTCTGCGCCGCGGCACTCGAACTCGACCCGGCCACGATGGCCGCCCTGTTCTCCCGCGCGGTCGACCCGGCCCAGTGACGCGCTAGCCGGTACCCGAGCGGACGGCCTGCTTGATCAGCGTGCGGCCGAAGTCCCACATCAGGCCGCTGCCCTTGGACGCGTCCTCGAGGACGTCGGCCAGCCCGTCGAGGAAGAGCTTGACCTCCGCGTCGCCGATCATCAGCGGCGGGATGAGCTTGATGACCTCCATGTGGTCGCCGGACACCTGGGTGAGGATCCGGTGCCGCTGGAAGAGCGCGACAACGACCATCTGGGCGAACAGCCCCACGCGGGCCTTCTGCAGCATCGCCCAGCCTGCCCTGGCCTTGAGCCCGGACGGCTTGCCGAACTCGATGCCGATGATCAGGCCCTTGCCGCGCACGTCCTTGATCACGTCGTACTTGGCGGCCAGGCCCTCGAGGCCGCGCAGCAGTTCGTTGCCCCGGCGCTCCGCGTTCTCGACCAGGCCCTCATCGTCGATGACCGCCAGCGCGGCCAGGCCCGCGGCCATGGCCAGCGGACCGCCCTTGAAGGTGGTCGAGTGGACCATGACCTTGTCCATGGACGAGTAGACCGAGCCGAAGATCTTGTCCGTGGTCAGCATCGCACCGACCGGCACGTAGCCGCCGGACAGGGCCTTGGCCACCGTGACGATGTCCGGCTGGACGTCGTCGTACTGGTAGGAGAAGAACCGTCCGGTGCGGCCGAGCCCGACCTGGACCTCGTCGCAGATCAGCAGCGCGCCGCTGGAGTGGAGCAGCGCCTTGGCGGCGGGCAGGAACCCGGCCGGGGTCATCATCACGCCGTGCCCCTGGACCGCCTCGACGATCAGGGCGGCGACGTCGCCCTTGCGCAGTTCCGCCTCAAGCGCGGCCAGGTCTCCCAGCGGGATCTCCGTCCCCGGCAGCAGCGGCCCGAAGCCCGCCTTGAACTCCTCGGCCCCGTTGACCGACAGCGACCCCGCGGTCAGGCCGTGGAAGCCGTGCCGCGCGTAGACGATGCGGCCCTTGCCGGTGGAGTGGCGGGCGAACTTCAGGGCGGACTCGACCGCCTCGGTGCCGCTGTTGCAGAAGAAGACCCGCTCAAGCCCGGGCGCCTTCTCCAGCAGCCGCTGCCCGAGCAGGCCCATGATCGGCTGGCAGTCGAACTGGGTCCACGCCGCGAAGTCCATCTCGAGCGCGTCCTGCAGCGCCTTCTTGATCACCGGGTGCGACCGCCCGGCGGCGAAGACCCCGAACCCCGACAGGAAGTCCGCGTAGCCGTTCCCCTCGGCGTCGTAGAGGTACGCCCCCTCGCCGCGCACGTAGTCCTTGTCGAACCCAATCGTGTGCAGCGTCCGCGGCAGTTGCGGGTTCAGGTACCTGGAGTGCAGCTCATACCCCTGCCCGCGCACCGCCGCGAGCTCAGCGCCCAGATCAAAGCCCATTACCGCATCCTATCGGCGCGCGCCCTGCCCCCACTGCCGCAAGCCGACAGGCGCGTCAGCCCGCTACCGAACGGGCCGTTGCTTCGCCCCTTCACCCGCGCATGAGCGCAACAGCCGCTCGGGCGCAATCGTGAGCGATCGAGTGCCCCGGACAAGAAATCCCAGTCATGGTTCCTGTCAGTCCCCACCCGCCCGGGGGCCACACCAGCCTACGGATTAGGTCCGACAAACGATCTTCAAAACGGCGGATTCGGCGGATTTGGCGGATTTGGGGGATTTGGGGGTCAGCGGCGGCGGGCCAGGCGGCGGGGGCTGGTGAGGAAGCCCGCGCCCCAGCAGGAGTGCATCGCCGCCAGGACCAGGGGAAGGCGGGCGCGGACGCTGAGCGGCTCGGCGGCCGCGAAGCGGACCGCTACCGCCGTGACGCCGGCCAGGTAGGCGACCGGGATGACGAAGCCCAGGGTCAGGTACTGCACCGGGGCGCCGGCCAGGGCGCCGATGAGGCCGGCCGCGCCGATGACCAGTCCGGCGGCGTTCAGGGCGGTGGCGGCCGGGGGGGCCAGGTATCGGAGGTTGACGGTCTCCGGGTAGCGGCGGGCGACGACGCGGCGCCAGCGCCCGTAGCGGAACTGCTGCCTGGCCAGCGCCCCCAGGCTGGCCCGCGGGCGGTAGGTGACCTTGAGGTCCGGGGTGAACCAGATCAGGCCGCCGGCCGCGCGGATGCGGTAGTTGAGTTCCCAGTCCTCGGCGATGAGCATGCTCTCGTCGTAGACGCCGACCTTCTCGATCGCGGCCCGCTGGTAAACCCCGAGGTAGACGGTGTCGGCCGGCCCCGCGTCGCCGCCGGTGTGGTTGGCCGCGGCGCCCATGCCGAAGGGCGAGGTCATGGCCCAGGCGACGGCCTGCTGGAACGGGGTGGTGCCCGCGGCGGCCATCCAGCCGCCGACGTCGGCCGCGCCGGTCTCCGTCAGCGCGCGCACGGCGGTCTGCAGGTAGCCGTCGGGCAGCATCGAGTGCGCGTCGATCCGGGTGATGATGTCGTGCCTGGCCGTCTTCACCGCGGCGTTCATCGCCGTGGCGATCTGACCGGACGGGTTGCGCACGACGGTGATCCGGCTGTCGGCGGCGGCGAGGCCGCGGGCGATGGCCTCGGTGCGGTCCTTGCACGGGCCGATGGCCAGCACCAGCTCGAAGCCGCCCGGGTAATCCTGGCCGAGCACGGCCGCGACCGACTCGGCGAGGTGCTTCTCCTCGTTCAGCACCGGCATGACAACGGAAACGGCAGGAAGCACGGCCGACTCCCCGGGCGAGTAACGGTTCGCCCGGGGGCGCTGGCTTTGATCGCTGTCCATGACGCCGGTCACGACATGCATTTTATGGCTCAGGCGGGTATAAGCGTCGGCCCTCTGCCGGATAACCGCGCGATCCCCGCAGGCCCCCGACGCTGTCGTTCGGGTGCGCGGGCCTGACAAGACCGAGGTCGTCGCGATCAGGCCCGCGCACGCGGACAGCGGGGGGACGGGGAGCCCTCCCCCGGCTTAGAGCTGCGTGTCTTCCAGTAGGTCGGTGACCAGGGCGGCGATCGCGGAACGCTCGCTCCGGGTCAGGGTGACGTGGGCGAACAGCGGGTGGCCCTTGAGCTTCTCGATCACCGCGACCACGCCGTCGTGCCGGCCGACGCGCAGGTTGTCGCGCTGCGCGATGTCGTGGGTGAGCACCACGCGGGAGCCGGTGCCGATCCGCGACAGCACGGTAAGCAGGACGCCGCGCTCCAGCGACTGGGCCTCGTCGACGATCACGAAGGCGTCGTGCAGCGACCGGCCCCGGATGTGGGTCAGCGGCAGCACCTCGAACATGTCGCGGGCGATCAGTTCGTCGATCACGTCCTGGGTGGTCACCGCCGAGAGCGTGTCGTAGACCGCCTGCGCCCAGGGGCCCATCTTCTCGGACTCGGAGCCGGGCAGGTAGCCGAGGTCCTGGCCGCCGACGGGGTACAGCGGGCGGAAGACGATGACCTTGCGGTGCTGGCGGCGCTCCATGACCGCCTCAAGGCCGGCGCACAGGGCGAGCGCCGACTTGCCGGTGCCCGCGCGGCCGCCCATGCTGATGATCCCGATCTCGGGGTCGAGCAGCAGGTCGAGGGCGATCCGCTGCTCGGCGGACCGGCCGTGCAGGCCGAACGCCTCGCGGTCGCCGCGCACGAGCTGGATGTGCTTGTCGGGCAGCACCCGGGCCAGCGCGCTGCCGCTGCCGGTGTGCAGGACGATCCCGGTGTGGCAGGGCAGGCCCCTGGCCGCCGCGCAGTCGAGCGTGCCGCGTTCGTACAGTTCCTCTACGTCTTCCTTCGTCACGTCAAGCTCGGCCATCCCGGTCCAACCGGAGTCGACGGGCAGCTCGGCCCGGTACTCCTGAGCCTCAAGCCCGATCGACGACGCCTTGATCCGCAGCGGCATGTCCTTGCTGACGAGGACCACGTCGTGGCCTTCGTTGGCGAGGGAACGGGCCACGGAGAGGATCCGCGTGTCGTTGTCCCCGAGGCGGAACCCCGCGGGCAGGACCTGAGAGTCGATGTGGTTGAGCTCCACGCGGACCGTGCCGCCGAATTCCCCGACCGGGACCTCGGCGTCAAGGCGACCGTGGGAGATCCGTAGGTCGTCGAGGTAGCGAAGTGCCTGGCGGGCGAAGTAGCCCAGCTCAGGATGGTGACGCTTGGCTTCGAGCTCGGTAATGACCACGACCGGGACGACGACATGGTGTTCGTCGAACCTGGTGAATGACGCCGGGTCAGCGAGCAGGACGCTGGTGTCGAGGACGTACGTACGAAGCTGCACAGAGTTGGCCACGCAAAACTCCCCTGGGCACCGGTCGTGAGGGCCGGTGCCGCGGACAGGACGCGCCGCGCCCCGGATCCTCCGGGGGGAGACGCGTCGGACGGACCGGGGCTGCCCACCATTGAGGGCCGCGCCGGCCCTCTCGTCGCCGGTAGCGAACTCAGGGGGCCTCCCGCGGGGGCACCCTGGGGAGGTGCCCGCCAACTCTGAAGGTACCCACGATCTGGCGATCGAAAAAGCCCAAATTGACGTGGAGAACCTGCCGGTTTTTCACGGGGCAGGAGAGGCGCCACCGCAGGGACGTGTCTCCGCCGGCGGCGGCTAGGCTCCGAACCTGCGGTGGCGCTCGGAATATGAGCGCAGCGCCCGCAGGAAGTCCACTTTGCGGAAGGCCGGCCAGTACGCGTCGCAGAAGTAGAACTCGGAGTGTGTCGACTGCCACAGCAGGAACCCGCCGAGGCGCTGCTCGCCGCTCGTCCTGATCACCAGGTCGGGATCCGGCTGGCCGGCCGTGTAGAGGTGCTCGGCGATGTGCTCGACGTCGAGGACCTCGGCGAGTTCCTCGATCGTGGTGCCCTTGTTCGCGTGGTCGAGCAGCAGGCCGCGGACCGCGTCGGCGATCTCGCGCCGACCGCCGTAGCCGACCGCCACGTTGACGAACAGGCCAGGGTTGTTGCAGGTCGCCTCGGCGGCGTACTTCAGGACGCGCGCGGTGTGGTCGGGCAGCAGGTCGAGCGCGCCCACCGGGTTCACGTGCCAGCCCTCCTCGACGAGGCCGTTGACCGTGTCCTCAATGATCTCCAGCAGCGGGCCGAGTTCCTCTTCCTGGCGGGTGAGGTTGTCGGTGGACAGCAGCCAGAGGGTGACGACCTCCACGCCGGTCTCCCGGCACCACTGGAGCAGTTCGAAGATCTTGTCGGCGCCCTTGCGGTGGCCCTTGCTGACGTCGGTGTGCCCCTCGGACCTGGCCCAGCGCCGGTTGCCGTCGCACATCACCCCGACGTGCCGGGGAATCGTCTTCTTCCCCGACAGGATGTATGCCTCCAGCCTCCGCTCGTAAATCCAGTAGCCCAGGTCCCGGTATCCCATGAACCGACCTTCCTCGCCGGAGTGCGCACACAGATCTTTCCGCACCTTTTCTTCATCCCGGCTCCATCACGCTGGAACAGGCCCGTCAAACCTTCAAGACGAAGGGCAGGGCGAAAAGGTTGTCCGTATGCCACGGTATCCGACCGGGGGCTAGCGACATGACGCTTTACCCGAGAGGCGGGTGAGTTATGCGGTTACTGGGCTGACGGCCCTTGCGTCGTTTGCGGGCCCTGGGCGCGGACCTCTTCGACCCGGCGCAGCGCGTCGCGCAACTCGGCCAGCCAGGTGTCGGCGTGCTCGCCGGTGAGCCGGACGCACCAGGCGAGGGCGTCCGACCGGGAGCGGGCGACGCCCGCGTCCACAAGGGTATCGAGCACCCGCCGCTCCGGTTGGCGGAGCCGGGTCATGACCGGAACCGACAGCGTGGTGAACATCTCGCTGACCGCGCCGCAGCGCACGCCCCAGGCGACCTTCCGGCCGAACTTGCGCTCGGCTTCGCTGGCGATTTCGATCCGGCGCGCTCGGGTCTCCTCGCGGAACCGCTTGATCCGGCCCTCGGCGGCCGCCGCCGCATCGTCCGACTCGGGCTCGGACAGCGCGCCGACGATGGTGATCTCCTCGCGGTCCACCGTTACGCTGGCGGGTTCGGTGAACCATTCGTCGGGCAGCCGCCCCGTGAACCATGCCTGTATTTCTGTACTCATGTAATCATAATTACATGACAACAAGACGCGGTCAACCGTTGGAGGTGGTCCGGTGCCGTTACAGGCCGTTGGCCACCGAGGAGGCCTGGGCGGCGCTCACCCGGACCGCGCCGGCGAACTCCGTGCCGAAGTACACCGGAACGACCTCCACGTCCATGCCCGGCTGCGGGGCCTGGATCATCCAGCCGTTGCCGAGGTAGATCCCCACGTGCGAGATGTAGCCGGGTGCCGTCGGGTCGGTGTGGTAGAAGAGCAGGTCACCGGGGGCGAGTTCGCTCACCGGCACCGCGGGCCCGGCCAGGGCCTGGTCGGCGGCGACGCGCGGCAACTCGATTCCCGCCTGGGCGAACGACCACTGGACCAGGCCGGAGCAGTCAAAGGACGACGACCCCGCGGCGCCCCACACGTACGGCATGCCCTTGCGGCTCAGCGCCGCGTTGAGCACGACGTCGATGGTGCTGGTCGCCACGGTGGGCGAACTCGGCGACCCCGCGCCGGCCGCGCTCGCACCGGCCGCGCCCGAACTGACCACGGCCACGAGCGGCTCGAGGCCGGCGCCCCTGGGCAGCAGCCGGCCGACGGAAGCAGAATCGGCGTTGAAGTCCGAGGTCGACACGCTGATCACGATCGCGTTGCCGGCCGGCGCGCCGAGCGCCCTCGCCGTCGCGTCCGAGACCACGGCGTTCACCCCGCCGATGCCGAGCGTGCCGAACGCCACGACGGGCAGTCGCCGCGCCGTCCGGCCGGCCGCGAGCACCGAGCCGCCGAGTGGGATCTTGCCGAGCTTGCCCATCTCGTAGGAGACGGCGATGCCGCCATCGGCAACCCCCTGCCAGAGGGCGGTGGCGGCACCGGTGGGGGCGGCGGCGAACGACCGGAACTGCGACGGGTCGACCCCGATGACCGCGGTCTCGGCGCCGTTGACCGGCATCTTGACGGCTTCGATGCGCTCCGCCGCGACGATTCCCGGCAGGCGGCCGACTTCGGCGAGCAATCCGGCGGGCAGCGAGGACTGCGCGACGACGAGCAGGTCCGCCTGGACCGTCCGGCGCAGCGGGGCAACCGGGGACGTCCCTGGACGGCCGGCCGCCGCCACGTTGACCGCCGGCACCGGGGAGTCCGGCAGCAACTCGGCTCCCGCGCCGAGCGTGAGCGGCACCCCGGAGATGACGGGCCCGGTCGACGGCCGCACCGCGGGCAGCCGGATCTGCCCCTGGGCGTCGAGGTCGCTCGCCGGGGCGCCGCTGCGCAGGGCTACGAGGACGCCGGTGAGCGCGGCGAGTATCGCGAACGCGGCAACGCCGAGGGGTAGCAACCGTCGCCAGCCGCCCTGTCCGATCTCCCTCGCTACCCGCCGCGCCGTTCCGGTTAGGCGCACAGGGCCACGAGATCATGGAAAACGGCCATGTGTCCAGTCACGTCACTCCCCGCTCGCTCTCCAGTGCCGCGCCGTCACCTGAGCTGTGTTTCCCCGCGCCACGAGGCGCCGCTCACGCCGGGCACACGCGGATTGGCGTCTGCCGGTTAAGCGCGGCGGAGGGTCTCGCGCAGCGCGGACGGGGTAGTCACCGGGGCCTGGCAGGTGAAGTTGCGGCATACGTAGGCGGCCGGGGCGCCAGAGACGAGCGGCCGGTTGGCGAGAAGCGGAATCCCGGCCGGCGCCGGCTCCTGCTTCCGCGTCGACTTGGTCCCGGCGTCCGGCTTGGGCTCGGAGCCGGCCTCGGAGTCCGGGACCGAGTCCGGCGCGACGTCCGCGACGTCCGCCGCCGAGTCCGCCGGTTCCGGCTCCGGTGCGGCGGCCGAGCCCGGGCCGAGGGCGAACACCGCGCCCGGCGGCGCCACGTGCAGTCCCGCGCGGAGCAGGTCGGCGGTGCGCGGGTCGTCGTCCGGGCCGACGATGGCGATCTCCGCGGGTCCGGAGAGCAGCGCCTCCGCCACCGCCAGGCCCATGCCGGCCGCCCGGGGGAACTTCGCCGCGACCGGCGGCAGCACCGCGAGAGCGGCGGTCGCGGCGTCCCGGTACCGGCCCCGGCCAGTCAGCGCGGCGTAGCTGAGCAGCGCGTCCGCCGCCGCGAACGCGCCGGACGGCGTCGCGTTGTCCGTCGGGTCAGCCGGCCGGAAGATCAGCCGCTCGCCGTCGTCGGCCGTGTCGTAGAAGCCGCCCTTGCCGTCGGCGAACGCGGTCATGACCGTGTCGAGCAGTTCGCCCGCTACGGTCGCCCAGCGCTCCTCGCCGGTAACCCCGGACAGCTTCAGCAGGCCCGCCGCGACGCAGGCGTAGTCCTCAAGCATCCCGGCGCTCGCCCCGGCCGTCCCGTCCCGGGAGGTGCGCAGCAGCCGCGCTGTCCCCACGACGGGCGATGACGCCTTCGGCGCGCGGTAGTGGACGGAAACCAGGAGTTCCGCGGCCTCCTTCGCCGCGGCGAGGAAGTCGTGCCGGTCGAACAGCACCCCGGCGACGGCAAGCGCGCCGATCGCCATGCCGTTCCAGGCCGCGACCACCTTGTCGTCGCGGCCGGGGCGGGTGCGGCCCTCGCGTGCCGTCAGCAGGATGCCGCGGATCCGGTCGAACCGCTCGCGCTCGTCCGGCTCACCCGGCCGCTGCAGGACCGACGTGCCATGCTCGAACGTCCCGGCCGCGGTGACGCCGAAAGCGCCGGTGGCGAAGTCGCCGTCATCGGAGCCAAGGACTTCGCGCAGCTGTTCGGGGGTCCAGACGTAGAACGCGCCCTCGCTTCCGTCGCTGTCGGCGTCGAGCGAGGCGGCGAAACCGCCCTCGGGGGTGCGCAGCTCGCGGAGCATGAACTCGCACGTCTCTTCGGCCACCCGGCGGGCGATCGGCGCCCCTTCCCGGCCGCGACGCTGGCCAGTGCGCCGCCACAGGTGGGTGTAGACCCCGGCGAGCAGCGCGTTGTCGTAGAGCATCTTCTCGAAGTGCGGCACGGTCCAGCTCGCGTCCACGCTGTACCTGGCGAAGCCGCCGGCCAGCTGGTCGTACATGCCGCCCCGGGCCATCGCCTCGCAGGTCGCCTCGGCCATCGACAGCGCGGGCCACTGCCCGGTCCGCTCGTCGTAGCGGAGCAGGAACTCCAGGACCATCGACGGCGGGAACTTCGGCGCGCCGCCGAAGCCGGCGTGGACCCGGTCGAAGGTCCGCTCCAGGCTGGCCGCCGCGCCGGCGGTGATCTCCGCGAGGTCCAGTTCGGCCGCCGACCCGCCGAGCCCGGCCATCGTGGCCGCGTTCTCCGCCAGCGACTGCCGGATCCTGACCGACTCGGACTTGATCTGGCCCTTGTTCCGCTTCCAGGCGTCCGCGACCGCCTGCACCAGCTGGACGAACCGTTGGCGCGGGTAGTACGTCCCGCACAGGAACGGGTCGCCGTCCGGCGTCATGAATACGGTCATCGGCCAGCCTCCCTGGCCGGTCATCGCCTGGGTAGCGGACATGTAGACCGCGTCGATGTCGGGCCGCTCCTCGCGGTCCACCTTGACCGCGAGGAGGTTCTCGTTCACCAGCGCGGCGGTCGTTTCATCCTCGAACGACTCGTGCGCCATCACGTGGCACCAGTGGCAGGCCGCGTAGCCGACGGAGAGCAGCACGGGCACGTCCCTCCGGCGTGCCTCGGCGAACGCCTCATCCGACCAGGGCCACCAGTCGACGGGGTTGCCGGCATGCTGCAGGAGGTACGGGCTAGTCGCGTTGGCAAGCCGGTTCATAGAACAAAGTCTTATCAGTTCTGCTGTGGACCGATGCCGGGTGATTCTGACCTGTTACGGCTGCCATACCTTCACGGACGAAATCTCCATCGTTCCGTTGCAAGCACCCGGGACGAGGCTCGGGCTGGTGTCGCCATCGGGGTTCCTGTCGGCCACGTTGGCGATGAAGTACATGGCCTGCTGCGGCACGTCATCGGTCGTGGTGAACTTCTCCGCGCCGTCGAGGTACCAGGTCACCCGGGTCTTGGTCCACAGCAGCGAGAACGTGTGGAAGCCCGCCGACAGGTCGACCGGCGTGGGGACCGGACCGCCGAGGTACGACGTGCCGACCGTGTGGTCGTAGATCCTGTAGTCCTGGTCGCTGTACCAGTGCTCCATGATGTCGAGCTCTGGAGGCCACTGGCCGCTCGTGGTCGCGAGCCAGAGGGCTGGCCAGAGGCCGGGGCCGTACGGCAGCTTCGCGGTGATCGAGATGAGGCCGTAGGTGAAGTTGAAGCCGGGCCGTGAGGTGACCATCCCGGAGCGGCAGCTGTAGGTCTCGGCCGCGCCGCTGGTGGACGTTCCCTGGGTGGTTTCCTGCTTCGCCGTCAGGTTCAGCGTGCCGCCGCTCTCCGAGACCTGCGAGGCGAGGTACCACTCTTTTTCGATGTTGGGGTTGTCGTTGCAGCCGCCGCCGGCCAGCGCCCAGGAGTAGCAGGTGGCCCAGGTGCTGGTGTCCAGCGAACCGGAGAAGCCCGGGTCGAAGGCGAGGTGCCAGCCCGCGGGCACCCCCAGGGACGAAGGCGCGGCCGCGACGGTCGCGGGAGTGGCGGTCGGGCTCGGCTTCGCCGTCTTGCTCGGCTTCGCCGACGCGCTGGCCTTCGCGGTCTTGCTGGCCTTCGCGGTACTGCTGGCCTTCGTCGTCGCGGCCGACGCCCCCGGGGCGGAAGTCCCCGGTGCCGAGCTCGCGGTCGCCTCCGTGAACCCGGCGGCGTGGCTGGATCCCGTCGGTGGCTGCAGCGACATCACCGCAGCCAGGGCCGCCACGAGCACTACCGCGCCGCCGAGAATGCCACCGACCATGAAGGACTTGCGCATCGGCCGGGGCCGGGACTGGGCGTGACCGGATTGCTGGCCGTCGCCCAGTGCGCCCGCGCTGAAGCCCGCGGCTCTCGATTCGTAGGCCCTGGTGCGGTCTTCCGTCCCCAGGACCGGAGCGTCCCAGCTCGTCTCGGGGGCCGGGGTTCCCCGCCCCGCGCGGGGGGCGGCGGGCTCCCGGCCGCCAGGCCGCGGATCGCCCAGGCGCGGGCGGCCCGGGGCAGGCTCCGCCCTCGTCTCCCGCAACCACGGCGGCATCGGCCGGCCAGGCCGACGGTTACCGGATGACGAAGCTGGCCGGTCCGGCCGGTGGTCCAGGGGCATTGCACGTCCAATCACTGGGCATCAAAGCAAAAAAAACAGGGCCCCGTTAGCGCGGTAAGAAATTACCACAGCCAAACGATCACTGATCGCAATCTTCGGGAATCCCGTAGACGCAACCTAACCGGCGGCGGCGCGGGGCGCGGCGACCCGCCGTGCGGCGAGGCCGACAAGGTAGAAGCCCGCGCCGATGACGCCCACGAAGAAGCCGAGCGGCCAGTTCGTCTGGTACGACAGCGCGATGGACAGCCACACCGTGGCCAGGGCGATCGCCACCGACAGGGCCATCGCGACGCCCGGCCGGGCGGTGACCGAGCGGGCGGCGGCGGCCGGGCCGATCATCAGGCTGAACATCAGCAGCGCCCCGACGACGGGCACGGTCATGGACGTGGCCAGCGCCATCACGATCAGGAAGTAGAGCTCCACCCGGCGGGTGGAGACGCCCCTGGCCGCGGCGACTTCGGGCAGCGCGCTGGTGAGCATGAGCGGGCGGAACGCGACGCCGATCGCGACCGCCGCCGCGATGCCAAGGCCGCCGATGGGCAGCAGTTCGCCCCGGCTGACGCCGAAGACCTCACCGAACAGCAGCGCGTAGGTCTCCTCGGCGTACTGGCTGCTGACGCTGACGAACAGGGCGCCGAGCCCGAGCATGACCACGAGCGTGAGCGCGGTCACCACGTCGTGCCGTGCCTTCCGGTCGCCGAGCGCGCCGATGCCGAGCGCGCCGCCGACCGCGAAGACCGCGAGGCCCCAGATGACGTTGATGCCGAGCAGGCTCGCGCCCGCCGCGCCCGCGAAGGCGCCGTTGGGTATGGCGTGGGCGGCGAACGTGGACCCGCGCAGCACCGCGAAGTACCCGGTGATGCCGGCGATCACCGCCACGAGCGACGCGGCGATCCAGGTGTTGAGCATCAGTCCGCTAAACACGAGCCGCCTCCGGGCCGCACTCCGCCGCTTCCTCGTGCGGGGAGCGCGGCGGCCGCCGCAGGCGGGGCCTGAGGTAGCTCAGCAGGTAGCCGGCCAGGACGAGGACGACGACGAAGAAGGAAACCGGCCACCCGTGGCCGTGCGGCGGCCAGTAGTAGGAGTCGTAGGCGCCCACGATGCCCAGCCACGTGGCGGCCAGGCCGGCCAGCGCGGAGACGGCCATCGCCCGCACCGGGCTCTTGGTCAGCCGCAGCGCGGTGGCGGCCGGGCCGATCAGCAGCGCGGTGGAGAGCACGGCGCCGATCGCGACGGCCGCCAGGGAGACGGAAACCGCGAGCGCCGCCAGGTACACGATGCCGACGAGCCGCACGTGGACGCCCCGGGCCCGGGCCAGGTCCGGTGAGACGGAGGTCAGCAGCAGGACGCGGGCCAGCACCGCCACCACCAGCAGGGCGACGGCGCCGGACGCGATCAGCACGGGCACCGTATCCGGGCTGATCACGAAGATGGAGCCGAAGAGCACCGTGAACGCGGCCCCCGTCGTCGCCGTCCGCAGCGTCCCCAGGTAAAGGAACAGCGCGGCCAGCCCGAGCGCCGCGCCGAGCACGACTCCGGTGGCCACGTCCCGTCCCCGGCGGCGCTGGACGCCGATCCCCTCCATCAGCGCGGCGGCGACGACCCCGGCGACGAGGAACCCCCAGAACTGGTTGACCCCGACGAGGAACGCGCCGGAACCCCCGGTCGTGGCGACGTCGGCCAGCGAGTGGCCGGCGAAGGACTGGCCGCGCAGGACGGTGAACACGCCGATGACGCCCGAGGTGACCGCGACGACGGCCCCGACGAGCAGGGCGGTCCTGACCGGGCCGCTGCTGAACAGCCCTGGCTCGAAGAGATAGTGCACCGCTGTCCCTATTCCCCGGCGACCACGAGGACCCGGCCGTGCAGGCGGACCACGTCCACGGTGTGCCCGTACAGTTCGGTGAGCCCCTCGGAGGTGACCACCTCGTCGGCCGGGCCAGCGGCCGCGTGGCCGTTCGCGACGTACACGACCTTGTCCATGACGCCGAGCAGGGGGTTCATGTCGTGGGCCGAGAGCAGCACCGAGATCTCGTGCTCGCGGGCCAGCTTGCCGAGGACCGCGACAATCTCCTGCTCGCTGCGCAGGTCGAGGTTGGCGAGCGGCTCGTCGAGCAGGAGCAGCTTCGGCCGGGAGATCAGCGCGTGCGCGATCAGCACGCGCTGCTGCTCGCCGCCGGACAGCTCGCCGACCCGCGCGTCGGCGTACGCCAGCGCTCCGACGCCGGCGAGCGCTTCGAGAACGAGTTCCCGCCGCTGCCTGGAGGGGAAGGCGAACCCGAGCTTGTGCCCGTCCAGGCCGAGCGAGACCACGTCGCGGGCGCGCAGCGGCATGTCCGGGTCGATGACCAGCTTCTGCGGGACGTAGCCGATCGCGGACTTGTTCTTGTTGTGCAGCGGCGTGCCGTCGACCAGGACCCGGCCGCCCGAGGGCTCGATCAGCCCGAGGATGACGCGGAGCAGGGTGGTCTTGCCCGCGCCGTTCGGGCCGATGATGCCGGTGAACTCGCCCTTGGCCAGCGAGAACGAGACATCGCAGAGCACCTGGCGCCCGCCGAGGCGCACGCCGATGCCGTCCAGGGTGAGGAGGTCTCCCCGGGGGGCATGAGGGGCCGCTGCCGGGGGGGATGACTGCGGGGTGATCACAGGTGCTCCGTCGATATGTTCGCGGCGACCGCGTTGCGCAGGTCCTGCACTTCGGTTCGCATCCAGGTCTGGTAGTGGTAACCCGGTGTCGGCATCGTCTCGTAAACCCCGACGACCGGGATGTGGTTCTGCTCGGCCAGGGTGATGAACGACCCGGTGAGCGCGTCGGTCACCTGCTCGTTGTAGAGCAACGCCCTGACCTTGTGCCCGGTGAGCAGGGCCCGCTGGGCGGCCACGCTCTGCGGGGACGGGTCGACGCCGTTCATGACGTCGGCCTGGAACGTCCACGGCGTCAGGTTGTCCGCGCCGAGGGCGGACAGCAGGTAGTCGGCGACCGGCTCCGTGGTGGCGACGGGAACGCCGGCGTAGGCGGCCTTGAAGCTGGCGATCGCGGCGTACAGCGGGCTCAGGCTCGCCTTGAACGCCGCCGCCCGGGCCAGGAAGTACGCCCGGTGGGACGGCTGGATGCGGGCCAGGGAGGCGGCGATCGCGTCCGCCACCCGGGACATGTCGGCCGGGTCGTACCACAGGTGCGGGTTGGCCGTGGAGTCCGGCAGGCGCAGGAGCCGCTGGACGTCGACGACCGTGCGGCCGCCGCTCGGCGTCGCGGACTCGACCGAGTTCATGAAGCTGTCGTAGCCGAGCCCGTTCTGCACGACGAGCCGGGCGCTGCCCACCTCCCTGGCCACCGCGATGGACGCCTCGAAGGAGTGCGGGTCGACGTTAGGGTTCGACATGATCGCGCTGGTCTGGACGTACGCCCCGCCCACCTGGCTGATCAGGTCGGCGTACTGGCTCTCCGCGCCGACCGCGACGATCTTGCCGCCGTCCGGCGCGGCGCTGGCGCTGCCCGACCACGCCAGCGCGAGCGTGGCCGCGAGCGCGGCGACGACGGCGAGCAGCAGGACCGCCACGGGGCGCCAGCCGGCGCCGCGGCCCGTCGCCGTCATGCCCGTCATGCCCGTCATGCGCACGCTCCTCGCCCGGCCCGTCCGCAGGCACGGGCACATATCTGCCCTACTCAACGTTAATGATAACCGTTTCTATTTCCAGTAAGTAACCGGAGACCACGGGAGCGTCCGTGGCCATCGGCGGAAAGGCCGGCTAGCTTTGCAAGATGTGACACCGGATCATCCGCGCGGCACCCGGGTGCGGGGCACTAAGCAGGCGTCGGCCGTGGCCGCCGCGATGGCTAGCCTGCCCGGCTTCCGCAGTGCCCAGGAGATCCACGCGGAACTGCGCCGTCAAGGCGAGGCGGTCGGGCTCACCACCGTGTACCGCCACCTGCAGGTGCTGAGCGAGCAGGGCGTGATCGACACGATCCGCGACCCGTCCGGTGAATCGCTCTACCGGCAGTGCGGCTCCACCGCGCACCATCACCACCTGACGTGCCGGCAGTGCGGGCGCAGCGTCGAGGTCGAGGGCCGCGTGGTCGAGCAGTGGGCGGAGAAGGTCGCGGCCGAGGCCGGCTTCACCGCCGTCGACCACACGGTCGAGCTCTTCGGCCTGTGCCCCGACCACTCGGGCTGACTTTAAACCTAGACAACCTAGACGCCACGCGGCCGGCCCCTTCCGGGGCCGGCCGCGGCCGCACTCAACTGCTGTACTTGCTGTACTTGCTGTATCCGCTACGCGACGGCGTGGGCAGTCACGGTCGCCGGCTCTAGCGCCAGGGCCAGCACCTCGCGCACGTCGCTCACCGGGTGGACGTCCAGCTTCGCGAGCACCTCGCCGGGCACGTCGTCCAGGTCCGGCTCGTTCCGCTGCGGGATCAGGACCGTGGTGATCCCCATGCGGTGAGCGGCGAGCAGCTTCTGCTTCACGCCGCCGATCGGCAGCACCCGGCCGGTGAGGGAGACCTCACCGGTCATCGCCACGTCGGCCCGGACCGGCCGTCCGGACAGCAGCGACGCGAGGGCCGTCGTCATCGTGACGCCGGCCGACGGGCCGTCCTTCGGCACCGCGCCCGCGGGGACGTGGACGTGGACGCCGCGGTCCTTCATGCCGGTGACCGGCAGCTCCAGTTCCGCGCCGTGCGAGCGCAGGTAGGAGAGCGCGATCTGCGCGGACTCCTTCATCACGTCGCCGAGCTGGCCGGTGAGCGTGACGCCGCTCGCGCCCGACTCCGCGTCGGCGAGGGACGCCTCGATGTAGAGCACGTCGCCGCCCGCGCCGGTGACCGCCAGGCCGGTGGCGACGCCGGGAACGGCGGTGCGCCGGTCGCTTGACGTCAGCTTCGTCTCCGGGGTGAACCGGGGCCGGCCGAGGAAGTCCTTCAGGTTGGCGGCGCTGACCGTGACCGGCAGCGTGCCGGCCTCCAGGGCCTCCTTCGCCGTCACCTTCCGTAGCACCCGGGCGATCGCCCGCTCGAGCGACCGGACGCCCGCCTCGCGGGTGTACTCGGCCGCGATGAGCCGCAGCGCGTCGTCCGCGACCGTGACCTCGTCCGCGGACAGGCCGGACTTGGACAGCTGACGGGGCAGCAGGTGGTCCCGGCCGATCGCGACCTTCTCGTCCTCGGTGTAGCCGTCGAGCTGGACCAGTTCCATCCGGTCGAGCAGCGGCCCGGGGATCGAGTCGAGCACGTTCGCCGTGGCGAGGAAGACCACGTCGGACAGGTCCAGGTCCACCTCCAGGTAGTGGTCGCGGAACGTGTGGTTCTGCGCCGGGTCGAGCACCTCGAGCAGCGCGGCCGCCGGGTCGCCCCGGTAGTCCGAGCCGATCTTGTCGACCTCGTCGAGCAGCACGACCGGGTTCATCGTCTCGGCCTCGCGGATGGCCCGCACGATCCGGCCGGGCAGCGCGCCCACGTAGGTGCGCCGGTGGCCGCGGATCTCCGCCTCGTCGCGGACGCCGCCGAGCGCGACGCGGACGAACTTCCGGTCCATGGCCCGGGCGACCGACTCGCCGAGCGAGGTCTTGCCGACGCCGGGCGGGCCGACGAGCGCGAGCACCGCACCGGAACGGCGGCCGCCGATGACGCCGAGGCCCCGGTCCTGGCGCCGCTTGCGGACGGCCAGGTACTCGATGATCCGGTCCTTCACGTCGTCAAGTCCGGTGTGGTCCGCGTCCAGGATCGCGCGGGCGCCGGCGATGTCGTAGGCGTCCTCGGTCCGCTCGTTCCACGGGATGTCGAGGATCGTGTCGAGCCAGGTGCGGATCCAGCCGACTTCCGGCGACTGCTCCGAGGTCCGCTCCAGCTTGTCGACCTCGCGGAGCGCGGCCTGGAGGACCTTCTCCGGCAGGTCGGCGTCCTCCACCCGCTTGCGGTAGTCCTCTTCCTCGGTGCCCTTGCCGCCGCCGGTCAGCTCATTGAGCTCCTTGCGGACGGCGGCGAGCTGCTGGCGGAGCAGGAATTCCTTCTGCTGCTTCTCCATGCCCTCGGTCACGTCCTTGCGGATGGACTCCGCGACGTCAAGCTCGGCCATGTGCTCCTTGATCCAGCGGATCGCCGTCTCAAGGCGCTGGCTCACGTCTGCCGTTTCCAGCAGCTGCAGCTTCTGCTCGGCGGTCAGGTAGCTCGCGTACCCGGCCCGGTCGGCGATCGCCGACGGGTCGTCGAGCTGCTGGATCATGTCCACGACCTGCCAGGCACCGCGGGTCTGCAAGGTGGCGATGACCAGGGACTTGTACTCCTTGGCCAGCTCGCCGGCCCGCGCGCCTGCGCCGGTCTCCTCGACCACCGTGCCCTCGACCCACAGCGCCGCGCCGGTCCCGGTGGTCCCGTGGCCGATCTTCACGCGCGAGACGCCGCGCAGTACCGCCCCGGGCTCACCGCCGGGCAGCCGCCCGGTCTGCTCGATCACGGCAAGCGTGCCGGTGCCCGCCAGGCCGCGGTCCTCGATCCTGGGAACGATCAGGACCCGCGCCTTCTCTTCCGCCCGAGCTCCCGGGCTCCGCCCGAGCCCCGTGCTATTGCGTGCCGCGTCGATAGCGCCGCGGACCTCGTTATCGGTGAGCTCGATGGGGACAACCATGCCCGGCAGCACCACGTCGTCGTCGAGCGGAAGCACCGGCAGCGTGAGCGTTTCGCTCATCAGGCCCCTCCTAAGATTGAGTCTGATGCGCTCAACCTTCTAGAGCGTGATGTTGTTCCCCGGGACCTGTCCGCCCACGGCGATCACGTCGGCGGCCGCTACCAAAGTCAACTCCACCGAACGGTCCGTTGTTTCACGCGTCCGCCCGCGTTGCCCGGGACAGGCCAGCCGATGCCCTCGGTCCCCAGCCGATGCCCTCGGTCCCCGCATGGAAGAGCCCCGTAGCGGACCGGCCGGCGAACGGGGGCCAACGGAAGAGTCGTTCATGCGCGCTTTCTTTCAGCTTTCGCGGACCGGGTCGCCCGGCGGGCAGCTATTCGATGATCGCGTGGGCGGACACGCTCCAGGGGGTTATTCAGGAGAGGCGGGCAAGGCGCCTCTCCGCTGGCCGCGCCAAGGCCCGCGGGCCAGGACAGGCCATGGCCCGGACAGTCTCAATAATTACCGTCATTTTTCGATTTTTCGGATATCGCCCCAGCTCATGATCGCGGAGACTTTGCGTTTCACGGAGACTTAATGCACTTATAGGCTGCGAATCTTCCGCCAGGAAAATAGTTTCCGTGATCACGCACCGCACCGATAAGGGACACGTCGGATATTTCCTGAAAATCCGCGTTGAGTGTCCGCGTTGGCGGTGTGCCGCGCCCCTTGGGCACCCCGCGGCTAGACCAGCCGTGCCGGGGGGCGGCCGCGTTCGATGGCGATCACGGCCGTGTAGCCCTCGCTGGGGATGGGCTTGACGACCTGGACGCGGACCCAGTCCAGGCCGAAGTCCTCGATGAGCCGCTCGGCGACGCGTTCGGCGGCGGTCTCGATGAGCTGGAACTTGCCCTCGGTCACGACGTGCTTGACCGTGTGCGCGACGCTGGAGTAGTCGAGCGCGTCGCTGATGTCGTCGCGGCCGGCCGCCCTGCTTACGTCGGCCGGCATCTCCACGGCGAAGGTGAGGGCCTGCTCGACCTCGCGCTCCCAGTCGTAGACCCCGATGACCGTGGAGACCTTCAGGTCCCTGATCGACACGATGTCAGTCATAACTCGATGCTAGGCCCGGCCGTTCCCGGCCGTGCCGAGCGGGCCCCGCGGCGCGCGCCAGGGGGCGCGGTCACTGCTGCCCCTGATAACCCCCTGACGTATTTGCTGACACTCAGTAACTATAAGTACGAAAATCGCTACGGAAAGCATTCGTTCTGATAGCTCTAGAAGCATGACGGACGAAGCTGGGCTGCGCGCGGCGGCCGAGGAGCACTTGCGGGCGCTGGCCGGGCCGGACGCGCGGCTGCGCGAAGACCAGTGGACCGCGATCCGCGCCCTGGTGGCGGAGCGGCGCCGGGCGCTCGTGGTGCAGCGCACCGGCTGGGGGAAGTCGGCGGTGTACTTCATCGCGACCGCCCTGCTCCGCGCGGACGGGGCCGGACCCACGGTGATCGTCTCGCCGCTGCTCGCGCTGATGCGCAACCAGGTCGACGCCGCGGCCCGGGCGGGCATCCACGCGCGGACGATCAACTCAGCCAACCTGGAGGAATGGGAGCAGGTGCACGCGGAGATCCGCTCCGGGGCCGTGGACGTCCTGCTGGTCAGCCCAGAACGGCTGAACAACCCGGGCTTCCGCGGCAACGTGCTGCCGCATCTGGTGCGGACCGCCGGCCTGATCGTGATCGACGAGGCGCACTGCATCTCGGACTGGGGGCACGACTTCCGGCCCGACTACCGCCGGATCAGGACGCTGCTCGCGACCCTGCCGGCCGACATCCAGGTGCTCGCGACCACCGCGACCGCCAACGCACGGGTCACCCAGGACGTCGCCGAGCAACTGGGCGTGGGCGCCGGCGACGCGTTCGACGTCCTCGTGCTGCG
>DAHWEX010000765.1 GCA_027326205.1 Actinomycetota bacterium | reverse complement strand
CGGCGCGCCGCCTGCCAGACCATCGGCGTCAGGGCGTCCAGGTACTGCTGGCCGAGTTCGGCATCGCCCGCTACCGGCCTGGCCTTGAGCAGCGCCTGGAACTCCCAGGTCTTGGCCCACCGCTGGTAGTAGGCGAGGTGGCTGGCGAGCGAGCGGACCAGCGGGCCCTGGCGGCCCTCCGGGCGCAGGTTCGGGTCGACGGGGAACAGCGAGCCCTCCGGCGTGACCCGGTCGCAGGCGCGGATCAGTCCGGTGGCGAGCCTGGTCGCGGTCTTGAGCGCCGCCTCGTCACGCGGTTCGCCGCTGCCCGGGTCGTGGTCCCGCGGCTCGGCGATGAAGATCACGTCGATGTCGCTGGCGTAGTTGAGCTCGCGGGCGCCGCACTTGCCCATCGCGACGACCGCGAACCTGACCGGCACGGAGTCGGCTGGAAGCTCGGCCCGGGCGACCGCGAGGGCGGCGTCGAGCACCGCGTCGGCGAGGTCGGCGAGTTCCTCCGCGACCTCGTCCACGCTGGCGACACCGGTGATGTCCCGGGCGGCGAGGCGCAGGATCCGGCGATGGTAGGCGGCGGCGAGCTCGCCGACGGGGTCGGCGGCGGCCTGGCCGGCCCCCGCGCAGACCTGCCCCGCTACGGGCTCCGCGTCGTCGGGGTCGGCCGCCACGGCGCGCAGGAACTCCGCGCGAACCGCCTTGGCGTCGGGACGGCGGCTCGCGTCGGCGCCGCGGAGCAGGGCGACGTCCGCGGGGTGGCGGACCAGGTGGTCGGCCATGGCCTTGCTGACCCCGAGGACGGCGGCAAGCCGGGTGCGGAACTCGAGGTCCGCCGTCAGCGCCTGGACGAGGACGGGGTCCGCGTCGGCGACCCGCGTCAGGCCGGTCACCGCGAGGTCCGGGTCGGCGGCCAGCGCGACGGCGGCGAGCACCGGATGGCCGGAGGAGGCGATGCCGAGTCGCGCGAGCTCGCGCTCGGCCCTGGGGACGTCGGCGAAGCCCATCCTGGCCAGCCAGCCGGACAGGGAAGTACGCGCGCCGCTCACGCTAACGAGCGTATACCGGCCGGGAAATACGGCGGTAACCCGCAGGCGAGCGGAAATGATTATCCCGAACGGTTCCGTGCTCCGCGCGGAGGTCCCAGTCGATCCGGCGCGTGTGATAGGGATGACCCATGGTGGATCTCATCCCGCGCAGCGTGCTTTTCGGTAACCCCGAGCGGACCAGCCCGGACATCTCGCCGGACGGGAGCGCGCTGGCCTGGATCGCCCCCCGGTTCTTCGACGGCAGGGCCGACGGCGTGCTCAACCTGTGGGTCGCTCCCATCGCCGGGGAGTCCGGCGTGGACTGGGCCGCCGCCAGGGCCGTCACCGAGGACACCGACCGGGGCATCCGCGCGTTCGCGTGGGCGCACGACGGACGGCACCTGCTGTACGTGCAGGACATCGGCGGCGACGAGAACTGGCGGCTGTACGACGTCGACCCGCAGTCGCATCGGCGGCGGGACCTGACGCCGTTCGAGGGGATCCACGCGACGATCATCGGGACGTCGAAGCGCCGGCCGTCGCAGGTGCTGGTCGGGATCAACGCGGACAACCCGCAGCTGCACGACGTGTACCGGCTGGACCTAGAGTCCGGCGCGCTGGTGAAGGAGATCGCCAACCCCGGGTACGCGGGCTGGCTGGCCGACGAGGACCTGGTCGTGCGGTGCGCGATCGAGCCGGTGCCCGACGGGTCGTTCAACGTGCTGGTGCGGGACGCGGCGGACGGGCCGTTCCGGCAGCTGCTGACGATCCCGGCCGAGGACGCGACGTCGACCGACGTGGTGTCGTTCAGCGGTGACGGGCGCTCGCTGCTCATGATCAGCGCGGCCGGCTCGGACACGGGACGGCTCACCCGGGTTGACCTCGCCACCGGCGAGGAGGTGACCCTGGCCGCGGACCCGGAGGCGGACGTGGCCGGGGCGCTGCTGCACCCCGACACGCGCGACCCGCTGGTCGTCATGATCCTCAAGGACCGGATGGAGTACGTCGTCCTCGACCCGTCGGTCACCGACGACCTGAAGGCGGTGCGGGCCCTGCACCCGGGCGACCCGAGCTTCTCCGGGCGCAACGACGCGGACACCACCTGGCTGATCGCCTTCAACGTGGACGCGGGCTCGGTCACGTACTTCATGTACGACCGCACGTCCAAGACCGGGACGCCGCTGTTCTCGGCGCGGCCCGCCCTCGAGGGCTACGAACTGGCCGCCATGGAGCCGTTCGCCTTCCCCGCGCGCGACGGGCTGGTCATCCACGGGTACGTGACGTTCCCGCCCGGCCTCGGCCGGTCCGGGCTGCCCGCCGTGGTCAACGTGCACGGCGGGCCGCAGGTCCGCGACACCTGGGGCTACCACCCGGAGGCCCAGTGGCTCGCCAACCGGGGCTACCTGTGCGTCCAGGTGAACTACCGGGGCTCCACCGGCTACGGCAAGGCGTTCATCGCCGCCGGAGACCGCGAGTGGGGCGGCAAGATGCACGACGACCTGGTCGACGCCGTCGACTACATCGCGGCCCAGGGCTGGGCGGACCGGTCCAGGGTCGCGATCTACGGCGGATCCTACGGCGGGTACGCGGCGCTGGTGGGGGCGGCGTTCACGCCGGACGTCTTCTGCTGCGCGGTCGACATCGTCGGGCCGTCCAACCTGAAGACGCTGCTGGAGACCGTCCCGCCCTACTGGGCGCCGATGATCGCCCAGCTCTACCGGCGGGTCGGCAACCCGGAGACCGATGCGGACTTCCTCTGGTCGCGGTCCCCGCTGTCCCGCGCGCACGACATCCGGATCCCGCTGCTGATCGCGCAGGGCGCCAACGACCCCCGGGTCAAGCAGGCCGAGTCCGAGCAGATCGTCGCCGCGCTGACGGAGGCGGGGATCGACCACGAGTACCTGCTGTTCCCCGACGAGGGCCACGGGTTCGCCAAGCCGGCGAACCGGATCAAGTTCTACACGGCGGCCGAGCGCTTCCTGGCGAAGTACCTCGGCGGGCGGTACGAGGCCTAAGCCCGCCGGAAACCCGGACGGGCCGCCAGTGTCGGCAGATTACACTGGCGGCCCGTCCCTACTGTGTGCGGGCTAGTGGGCCACGGGTCCAACGTTGGCGGCCCGGTCTGCTTGGTCCCGTGGCCCACTGGTATCAGTGTTGCCCCCCGAACGGGCTATCACCATGAGGACTAGGCGGCGAACTAGATCACCACCGATCGCGGGCGCGGGCGCCGATCGCGGTGCCCCCTTACCGCTGCGCCGACGGCTACGAACGTGGCTACGTCGGGCCCGGCCCTGCGCACGGCGGCCTTCACCGCCTTCGGCCAGGAGCCGCTGTACCAGGTCCCCCTGCGCTGAGCGCTCCGCTCCTAGCCCTGCCCGGCGTTGCTCCTGGCCCGCCCGGCGTTCAGCGCTCCGCGCCTGTTGCTGTTATCAGGAGTTGG
>DAHWEX010000736.1 GCA_027326205.1 Actinomycetota bacterium | reverse complement strand
AGCGCCCCGCAGACGAGCGCTCCCCCGGCCCGGCCGGCCAGCCCCGAGATCCCCCGCGAACGGGTCCCGGTCATTTCGCCGCTGGTCCGCAAGGAGGCGCGGGACGCGGGCCTCGACCTGGCGAGCCTGGCCGGCACCGGCCCTGGCGGCGTGATCAGCCGCCAGGATGTCCGCCAGGCCATCGCCGGGCGCGTGCCGCGGCAGCAGCGGTCCGCCGTCGCGGACGGCATCGCCGCGGACGCCATCGCGACCGCGTCGGAAGCACTCGCGCGCCGGATCCCGCTGCGCGGGGCGCGGAAGGCGGCCGCCGACAAGCTCTCCCGGTCCCGCCGGGAGATCCCCGAGGCCACGGTCTGTGTCGACGTCGACGCCACCAGCCTGGTCCAGACCCGCCGCGCGCTGAACGCCGCCGACCCCGGGCGGCCGGTCAGCCTGCTTGCCCTGCTCGCCCGCTTCGCCGTCCTCGGCCTGCGCCGCTACCCGGAGCTCAACGCCCGTATCGAAGGCGACGAGATCGTCGTGCCCGGCCACATCCACCTGGGCTTCGCCGCGCAGACCGAGCACGGCCTGGTCGTCCCGGTCGTCCGGCACGCGCACCGGCTGACCACGCGGGACCTGTCGGCCCGGCTGGCGGAGCAGGCGACCGCGGCCCGCGAGCGCCGTCTCACTCCGGCGGACCTGTCCGGCGGCACGTTCACGGTCAACAACTACGGCGTGTTCGGCGTGGACGGCTCCGCCGCCATCATCAACCACCCGGAGGTCGCGATCCTCGGCATGGGCCGGGTCATCGACCGCCCCTGGGTCGTCAACGGCGAGCTCGCGGTCCGCGCGGTCACCGAGCTCACCCTGGCCTTCGACCACCGTGCCTGCGACGGCGGCACGGCGGGCGGCTTCCTCCGCTACGTCGCCGACTGCATCGAGTCGCCGGCCACCGCGCTGGGTGACATGTAGGCCCGCTGGAATAGCCTCGGCGGGCCTTGCGTTCATAATCCTGGTCGGTGCGTTAGTGCCCCCCGGGCCTACTCTCTGCCTTCATGGAATACCGTCCGGCTGGAGCCATGTTGAGCTTTTCGCCGTGAGGCGGCCTGCGCACCGGCCACGGCACGCCCTCGCGAGCGCACGCTCCCGGGGGCGTTGTCATGTCCGGTCTCAGGCGATCCCGGCGAGGCCGCGGAGGTTGCCGAACGACCGCACAAGACGGCGTGGCGCTAGGGGACCAAAGTCCGGCTGGCGGACGCGGCGTACTCGGCGCGGAGCTCGGCGAGCCTTTCGCGGTAGGCGCGGACGCTGGCCAGCTTGATGTGCTCGTAGCCGCGGATCATGTCGGGGAGCGCGGCGATTTCCGTCGCCAGGGCGTGCTTGTCGTGCGTTAGCCCGGCGAGGAGCGACTCGATGACCTCGCGGTACTGCGTGATCAGGGCGCGCTCGGTGCGGCGGACCTCGGTGTGGCCGAACGGGTCGAGGGCGGTGCCGCGCAGGCGGCGCATGGCGACCAGGGTGGCGAACGCCGGGCGGAACCACGGGCCAAGGCTGACCTTGTGCTTCAGGCCCAGGGCGCGGAGCACCGGCGGGTGCAGGCGGTAGGAGTACCGCGCGCCCTCGCCGAACTGGGCGCGGACGGCCTCGTCGAGGGCCGGGTCCAGGCTGAGCCGGGCGACCTCGTACTCGTCCTTGTAGGCGGTGAGCTTGTACAGGTACTGCGCGACCGTCGTGGCCAGGGTATCGGTGCCGGTGACGGCCGCTTCGCGGGCGCGGACCCGCTCGACGAAGCCGGCGTAGTCGTCCGCGCAGGCCTTGTCCTGGAACGCGGTGAGTTCCGCCACGCGCAGCGCGAGGACGTCCGCCAGGGACCGCTCGCCAGGGCCGGAGTCCGTCTCGGCCGGCGCCCTGGGCGGGATCACCGCGGGGGACGTAGCCGGCGCGGAAGACGCCGCGGCCCGGCCCGCGCGGAATGCCGCCAGGTTCTTCTCGACCGCCACGCCGTTGAGGCGGACGGCGTGCTCGATCGCTTCCGCGCTGGCCGGCAGCGCGCCGGCCTGGTAGGCCGCGCCCACCAGGATCATGTTGGCGTACTGCTCGTCACCGAACTGGTCCAGCGCCAGCGCCGCCGCGTCGAGGAAGCGGGCGGAGCGCACCTTCTCCTCGATCGCGGCCATCACCCGGCCGGTCGCGGGGAAGCTCTGGCTGACATCGGTGATCATCTGGCCGGTGGGCACCTCGGTCGTGGAGACCACGGCCACCGTCCGGTCCTTGCCCGCGGCGCGGAGCTGCGCGCCGTCGGTGGCGACGAGGGAGTCGCAGCCGAGGTAGAGGTCGCACTCGCCGTAGCCGAGCTTGGCCGAGCGCTCGCTCGGCCCGCTGCTGACCGTCAGGTCGGAGACGACCGCGCCGCCCTTCTGGGCCAGGCCGGTCTGGTCGAGGGAACGCACCTCGTGCCCGTCGGCGGCGAACGCGGTGCCGAGGATCTGCGCGATCGTGACGACGCCGGTGCCGCCGACGCCAGTGATGCGCATGGTGAACCCGTCGGGGCTGAAGAGGCGCTCGGGCTCGGCCAGTTCCACCGCCGGCTGGGGCTTCCTGGCCACCGGGTTACCGGACGCGGCGGGCGTCACCGTGAGGAACGACGGGCAGTCGCCGTTCAGGCAGGAGTAGTCCAGGTTGCAGGAAGACTGGTGGATCTTCGTCTTGCGGCCGAACTCGGTGGCGGCCGGCTGCACGGACAGGCAGTTGGACGCGTGCCCGCAGTCGCCGCACCCCTCGCAGACCCGCTCGTTGATGAACGCCCGCTGCGCGGGCGCCGCCGCCTTGCCGCGCCGCCGCTTGCGCCGCTTCTCCGCCGCGCACTCCTGGTCGTGGACGAGCACGGTGACGCCCTCGACCGCGGCCAGTTCCCGCTGCACGTCGAGCAGGTCGTCGCGGTGGCGGATGTCCGCTTGCCGGCCGGCCTCGCGCCGGGTCCTGGCCGGGTCGTCGGTGGTGACGACGGTCTTGCGCACGCCCTCGGCGGCGAGCAGCGCGAGGAGCCGGTCCAGCGGCAGTTCGCCGACCGCCCGCTGGCCGCCGGTCATCGCGACGGCGGAGTTGCGCAGCAGCTTGAAGGTGATGTTCTCGCCGGAGGCCACGGCGGCGCGGATCGCCAGGCTGCCGGAGTGCGCGAACGTGCCGTCGCCGAGGTTCTGCACCAGGTGCCGCTGGGTGACGAACGGCGCGATGCCGATCCACTGCGCGCCCTCCCCGCCCATCTGGCACAGCCCGGTGACCTCGCCGACCTGCTCTTGCGGCATGAACGCGACCATCGCGTGGCAGCCGATCCCGCCGCCGACGAGCGTGCCGGGCGCGACCTTCGTGGAGGAGTTGTGCGGGCAGCCGGAGCAGAAGTACGGCATGCGCTGCGCGAGCGGCAGCATGATCCGCTCGCGGGGCGGCCGGCTGACCATCGGGATACCCGTGGGCTGGAGGTGGCGGGCCAGCCCGTCGGCGACGGAGTCCGCGTCGAGCTCACCCGAGGCCGCGAACAGGGGAACTCCGCCCCTGGAGCGCTTGCCGTAGACGGCCGGGGCGTTGGCCTGCCCGTAGAGGACGGACTTGACCGCGTCCTCCAGGAAAGCGCGCTTGTCCTCGACGACGATGATCTCGTCGAGGCCGGCCGCGAACTCCGTGACGACGGCCGGCTCGAGCGGGTAGATCACGCCGAGCTTGAGCAGCCGGATGCCGCGGGCTTCGAGGTCTGCCTCGCCGAGCCCGAGCGCGCCGAGCGCCTGCCGGACGTCCAGGTAGGTCTTGCCCGCGGCCACCAGGCCGATGCGGGCGGTGCGCGCCCCGCTGATCACGTTCAGGCCGCTGCGGCGGATGTACTCGGTGGCGACGGGCAGCCGGGTGAGCACCTGGCTGCGCTCAAGCTCCGCCAGTTCCTCGCCGAGCAGGCGGGCGCGCGGCTGGTGACCGTAGGCGCGCAGTCCGCCCGGCAGGTCCGCCAGGTCGGGAGCCTGCCAGGACCCGGTGACCTGGGCGGTGGACGCGCCGTCGGCCATCGCGGTGACCACCTTCATCGCCGACCACAGGCCGCTGGCCCGGGACAGTTCGACCGCGTGCAGCCCGTGCAGCAGGACCTCGGCGGCGTCGGCCGGGTAGAAGGTCGGCATGCCGAGGCCGGCCAGGGCCAGTTCCGACGAGCAGGGCAGCGTGGAGGACTTGGCGGCCGGGTCGTCGCCGACCAGGGCGACCGCCCCGCCGGTCGGCGAGGTGCCGATCATGTGCGCGTGCCGCAGCGCGTCGGTGGCCCGGTCCAGGCCGGGGGCCTTGCCGTACCAGACGCCGACCACGCCGTCGTACTTGGCGCTGCCGACCTTCCCCGCCAGTTGGCTGCCGGACACCGACGTCGCCGCCAGTTCTTCGTTGAGCCCGGGCCGGTGCACGATGCCGTACTCGGCGAGCATCCGGGGGTGGCGGGCGAGTTCGAGGTCGTAGCCGCCGAGCGGCGATCCCTCGTAGCCGGAGACGTAGGTGGCCGTCGCGCGGCCCGCGGCGCGGTCGTGCCGGGCGCGGTCAAGCAGCATGCGGACGAGCGCTTGAATCCCGGTCAGGTAGATCGTGCCGTCCTGCCGCTGGTAGCGGTCGTCCAGGCTGGTCACGCGCGGGCTGAAGGCTGCCGTCATAACGTCACTCTAGATTCGCGCTGATCTATTGGTCTAGTATCAAGAATCTTCATTGAGCCGATGGCTCAGTTCAGAGCGTTAATTCCTACCTCGCTGGAGCTGTTATCCTGTGCCGCTGGATCAACTTGACCTCGATCTGCTGAACCTGCTACTCGAGGAGCCGCAGGCGGGCATGCGCGAGTACGCCCGGGTGCTCGGCGTCGCGCGCGGCACCGTGCAGGCACGGCTCGCCCGGCTCGAGCGCGCGGGCGTCATCGCCGACCGCGCCCCGGCGGTCAACCCGGCCGGCCTGGGGTTCACCGTGCTGGCCTTCGTCCACCTGCACCTCGCCCAGGGCCAGCTCGACAACGTGGCGGCCATGCTCAGCCGGCTACCCGAGGTGCTTGAGGCGCACACCACCACGGGCGAGGGCGATCTGCTGTGCCGGGTGGCGGCGAGGAGCAACCTGCACCTGGAGGAGATCGTCCAGACGCTGCTCGCCCTGCCCGGGGTAACCCGGACAAAAACCGAAATATCCCTTAATCAGCGCATCAGCTACCGCATCCTGCCGCTGGTCCAGCAGCTGCGCACCGCCCAGACCCGCCAGCCCCGGGGCGCGAGCGCGGAGACTTAATTTTTCGCGGAGACTTAATGCGCCTATTCGACGCGGAACTTCCGCGAGGAACAAAGTTTCCGCGATCACCGCGAGCAGACAAAACAGTCACCGGTGACGATTGTCTACGATTCTTCGCATCTTGCCCAGGCTGCGCTCGATCGTCTCGGGGTCTTCCACCACGATCGCGGCGCTGACCCCGATCGTGTTCTTGATCGAGACGGCCAGCTGGGCACCCGCGGCTTCCGCGGCCGACGAGATCGCGTCCGGGCGGCGTTCCACGTGGACGGTCATCGCGTCCATGTTGCCCTTCTTGGCCAGGTGGAGCTGGAAGTGCGGTGACAGCGCGGGCAGGCCCAGGATCAGCTCCTCGACCTGGGTCGGAAACAGGTTCACGCCGCGCAGGATGATCATGTCGTCGGTGCGGCCGGTGATCTTCTCGATGCGGCGCATCGTCCGGGCCGTCCCGGGCAGCAGGCGGGTCAGGTCCCTGGTGCGGTAGCGGATGACCGGCATCGCCTCCTTGGTCAGCGAGGTGAACACCAGCTCGCCCCGCTCGCCGTCGGGCAGCACCTCGCCGGTGACCGGGTCGATGACCTCCGGGTAGAAGTGGTCCTCCCAGACGTGCAGCCCGTCCTTGGTCTCCACGCACTCCTGGGCCACCCCCGGGCCCATGACCTCGGACAGCCCGTAGATGTCGGTCGCGTCGATGCCCGCCCGGGCCTCTATCTCGCCGCGCATCTCGTTCGTCCAGGGCTCCGCGCCGAAGATGCCGTACCTGAGCGAGCTCCGGGTGGGATCGACGCCCTGCCGCTCCATCTCGTCGATGATGTTCAGCATGTACGAGGGCGTGACCATGATGATGTCCGGCTGGAAGTCGCGGATCAGCGTCACCTGCCGCTCGGTCATGCCGCCGGAGACGGGAACCACCGTGCAGCCGAGCTTCTCCGCGCCGTAGTGCGCGCCAAGGCCGCCGGTGAACAGCCCGTACCCGTAGGCGACGTGCACGATGTCGCCGGGGCGGCCGCCGGCCGCGCGGATCGATCGGGCCATCACGCCCGCCCAGGTGTCGAGGTCCTTCGCGGTGTAGCCGACGACGGTGGGGCGCCCCGTGGTGCCCGAGGAGGCGTGCACCCGCGTCACCCGTGAACGCGGGACCGCGAACATGCCGAACGGGTAGTTGTCGCGCAGCGAGGCCTTGGTGGTGAACGGAAACTTCGCTAGGTCGGACAGGTCCTTGAGGTCACCGGGGTGGACCGCCGCGACGTCGAACATCTTGCGGTAGTACGGGACGTTGTCGTAGGCATGCCGCAGCGACCAGCGCAGCCGTCCGAGTTGCAGCGCCCGCAGTTCGTCGGCCGAGGCCGTCTCAATGGGCTCAAGCTCGCCCGGCGCAGTGGCGCTCGCGGTCACGGGATCTCCTAGGCGTCGTGGCTAGGCGTCGTAGTCTACGGTGACGGCGTCGGTTTGCGGCAGTGCCTGGCACGTCAGAACGTATCCCGCCGCGACCTCGCGCGGTTCCAGGGCGTAGTTGCGGCGCATGACCGCGCTGCCGCTGGTCACCCGGGCCCGGCAGGTGCCGCAGACGCCGCCCTTGCAGGCGAACGGCAGGTCCGGCCGCACGCGCTGCGCGCCGTCCAGCACCGGGGTGCCGGGCGGGAGGGTCAGCGTGGAACTGCGGCCGTCGAGGATGACGGTCAAGCTGGCGCCGTCGCCGACCGGGGCGTCTTCGTGGGTCGCGGTCACCGGCGGGTCGTCGCCGACCCAGAACAGCTCGCGGTGGATGCGGGCGCGCTCCACCCCCTGGGCGTGCAGCACCGCGATGGCATCGGTGACCATCCCGAACGGTCCGCACAGCCACCAGTGATCCACGGCGCGGACGTCCACCGTGGCCGACAGCAGCTCCGTGAGCCGGGAGGCGTCCAGCCGGCCACTGAACAGCTCGACCTCCTGGGCCTCCCGGGACAGCACGTGCACGAGCCGCATCCGGGCGGGGTAAGCGTCCTTGAGGTCGGCCACCTCGTCGGCGAACATGACCGTGTCGCTGCGCCGGTTGCCGTACAGCAGCGTGACCGTGGACTGCTCGTCCGCGGCGAGGACCGAGGCGGCGATCGACATCATCGGCGTGATGCCGGAGCCCGCGGCGATCAGGACGTGCCGGCCGGGCACGGACAGGTCGGGCGTGAAGGTGCCGCCCGGCGCCTGGACCTCCAGGATGTCGCCCGCCTTCAGTGCGTGGACGAGCCAGCCGGAGACCGCTCCCCCGGCGACCTCGCGGACCCCGATCCTCGGGGCGGCGCCGGCCGGGGCGCAGATCGAGTAGGTGCGGCGCTCCCCGCCACGGCGCACCGTGAGGGTCTGTCCCGGGGCGAACGCGAAGACGCCGGCCAGGTCAGCCGGCACGCTCAGCGTGATCGCGGCGGAGTCGCCGGTCAGCGCCTCGACGCGGCTGACGGTCAGCCGGTGGAAGTCCGTGCGGCGCCCGCGGGCGGTCTCGCGCACCGGGGTCTGCGTCATATCGCCTTCACCGCTTCGAATGGCTCGCCGCATGCGGTGCAGCGGTGCAGCGACTTGCAGGCCGTGGCGCTGAACTGGGCCGTGAGGCTCGTGTCCGGCGAGTCGCAGCGCGGGCAAGGCGGGGACAGCGGACGGCGGCCCAGGATCAGCGGGACCGGGCCGGTGCTCGCGAACTACGGCATCGACAACCTGCGGTTCGTGACCCCGGTCAAGCCCGGCGACGAGATCTCGGTGACCCTCACCTGCAAGCAGGTCAGCCCCCGGTCCGGCGACTACGGCGAGGTCC
>DAHWEX010000289.1 GCA_027326205.1 Actinomycetota bacterium | reverse complement strand
GGCGAAACCCAACTGGACAGTCGATGTGAAGATGCCGTCAACGGCATTGTGGTTGCCCGTTGCCACTGAGCGGCCACTACAAGAAATAAGCCGAAAAGTCGCTATAAATGTCTTGGGGCCGGACACATCAAAAGAAGACCTAGAGAAATTCGCGAACGTCATCGCACTGCACACGGGTGACTGTCGCAAGCGTCAGGTGCGGAAGGGTGGCATCGTATTCTTTCCTGATTTTGCGAGGCTGCCGCCCGTGGCTACCGTTGACATATTCCGCTACTATTCAGAAGATCCCGGGCGGCCGAGTTCGCTGCAGCGCTGCCGTGAGCTATACGGAACTCCTGACAAGGATACAGTGGGGCCCATCGATATCTCCGATGTCAATCTTTCCGCAGGGCCCGCGTTGAGGTTCCATAACCGATACTGGCCGAAAATTCACCTCCCCGCTACGGCGGCAAGCCAGCATGAACATGTCACCTATGCGGTACGTCCGCAGATTATAGACGACGCGGTCGTCCTTGCCGTGGCGTGGGCCGAGTTTCAGTTTTCTGACATGCTGGTCAGCATGGCCGACGCGGTAGCGCAGACGCTTGAGATAAAGCTGCGCGATGCCTGACGGACGGCGGCCGGCCTGGCAGGGTGGCCGTCAAGGCGGAGGCGCGCCGCCGCCTGGGCTGCCGCCCGGGGTGCCGCGGGACTACGCGATTACCGTGCCGGACTCGTGGGCGCTGATCCCGCTTGACCCCGGCCGCCGGGAGAAGGCGGTCAGCGCGCTGATCCGGCGCCAGTTCGCCGAGATCCCCGGCGCGGCCGGGGTCAGGGCGGCGCTGCGGCGGCACCTCGCCGATCTCGCCGAGGCCGCCTGGCAGGCCGGCGGGATCGAGTTCTACCTGTCGCTCATGATGGCCGGGCCGATGCCGGTGCCCGCGTCGCTGCTCGTCACGCTGATCCCGCCGCCGCCGTCCGGGCCGCTGTCCGCCGAAGCCGTGGCGCGAGAGGCGCAGAAGCGAAACCGTTCGGTCTCGTTCGCGCGGGCACCGGCCGGGACCGCGGTCCGGTCGCAGGCCTCGGCCGCCGACATCTCGTTCTACTTCCCCGTCCCGGGTAGCGGGGCCTGGCTACTGCTCTCGTTCTCCGGAGCCGACGGGCCGCTGTCCCCCGCGCTTGCCGAACTGTTCGACGCCATCGCCGCCACCCTCCGCTGGGCCGGGTAGCCGCGTTCGGCTGCGCGCGGAGAAGGCCGCGCCGAACCCGGAGGACCGCAAAAAACCACAAAAACCGCGACGAACGGGACACGTTCGAAGTGAACCGCCGACGTTACCGGTACGTGCCTATAAGTGAACCCACTCGCCAGTAAGGCAGAGCAGAAGGGAACAGCCAGTGTCGAACCTGAACGTCACCTATGCCGAGATGCAGTCCGCCGCTAGCCAGCTCCGGTCCGGGGAAGCCCAGATAGAGGCCGACCTCGTCCGGCTCAAGCGGCTCATCGACACCCTGGTGGCCAGCGGTTACGTGACCGACTCGTCCAGCAAGCGGTTCGAGGCGTCTTACACCGAGTTCGACTCGGGCGCCACCAAGATGATCCAGGGGCTGACCGGCATGGGCCAGTACCTCGACGCCGCCGCCAAGGCGTTCGCCGAGACCGACACCCAGCTCGCCGCCGCGCTCAAGTAACCGCGCCGCGATCGCCCGCGCGATCGCCCGCACCGTGCCGTTCGCCCGCGCGGTGCCAGCCCAGCACCAGGAAACCGGATGAGGGGAGGGCGGGGGACATGCGGCTGACGGTAACCGTCGTGTCGCCGCGGCAGGGCCGTCAGTCGAGTGTCGTGCTTGACGCCGAGCCGCAGACCCCGGTGGCGGATGTCGCGGCCAGGATCGCCGGGTTCATGCAGTACGACCGGACCCGCTGGACCGCTCCGCCGTTGTCGCCCGTCACCTACGCCGATCCCGTCGGGGTCCCCCTCTACATCGACGGCCAGCGGGTGCCGGCCCGGCTGCCGCTGGCCCGGTCACCGCTTCGGGACGGCTGCGTGATCAGCCTCGGCGGCCCGCAGGGATGCGTCCCGCCGGAACCGGCCCCGGGTGACGGGGTGCTGGCCAGGTCGGCCGACGGCGCCGGCCTGGACTTCAACCGGCCGCCGCGGCTGCTCCCGCCGCGGCAGGCCGCCGCGTTCACCCTGCCGGTCCCGCCGCCCGCGGCCGAGCGGCGCCCGCTCCCCGTGCTCATGTCGGTGCTCCCGCTGGTCATGGGGGTGGCCATGGCGTACTTCCTGCACCAGGTCTACCTGCTCGCGATGGCCGGGCTGTCTCCCGTGCTGCTGGTCGGCAGCGCGCTGTCCGAGCGCCGGCAGGGGCGCAAGGCAACCGCCGCGCGCATGGCCGAGTACACCGAGCGCGCGGACCGCGTCAACCGCGACGCGGCCGCCGCGGTGGCCGCCGAGCTTGCCGTGCTGCGCGGGCAGTGCCCGGGCCCGGCCGAGGTGCTGGCCACCGCCACCGGGCCGCGCCGCCGCCTGTGGGAGCGGCGCCGCACCGACCCGGACTACCTGCTGCTCAGCGTCGGCACCGGCGACCTGCCGGCCAGCGTCCGGCTGACCGACCCCGCCGCCGACGAGCACCGCCGGACTGCCGCCCTGCCGCTGCGCGACGCGCCGGTGACCATTCCGCTGCGCGAACGGGGCGTGATCGGCATCGCGGGCCCGGACGGGGATGCCCGGGCGGCCGGCCGCTGGCTCGTGGCCCAGGCGGCCGTGCTTCATTCACCCGTTGACCTGCGAATCTACGTTCTCACCGACAACGCGGGCAAGGAGTGCTGGGAGTGGGTGCGCTGGCTGCCGCACTGCCGTCCGGCCGCGGCCGGCCAGGACGGGCGGGGCTGCGCGGCGCAGGTCGGCAACGACGCGGAGTCGGTCGCCGCGCGGATCGCCGAACTGCTCGCGGTCATCGCCGCGCGGCGGCAGGCGCAGCGTGACAGCGGCCGGCTGGCCGCCGGCGAGCCCGCCGGACCGGGCTGCGACGTCATGGTCGTCCTCGACGGGTCGCGCAAACTGCGCGCCCTGCCCGGCGTCATCCAACTGCTCCGCGAAGGCCCGGAGGCCGGGGTCTACGCGGTCTGCCTGGACACCGACGAGCGGCTGCTGCCCGCCGAGTGCCAGGCCGTGGCCGCGTGCGCCCCGGACGGGCTTCGCGTACAGCAGATGCTGGCGCAGACGGTCGCCGGCGGCCGGGCGCAGTACGCGGATCCCGGCTGGTGCACCCGGCTGGCCAGGTCTCTCGCGCCGGTCAGGGACGTCAGCCCCGGCGAGGACGACGGCGGGCTGCCGGACTCGGCCCGGCTTCTTGACCTGCTCGGCCTCGAACCGCCCGGCCCGGGCCAGGATTTCCGCGGGCCGGCCATGGCCGCCGCCATCGCGGCCCGGTGGCGCGGCGGCGGCCGGTCCACGGCGGCGGTCGTCGGTGCCTCGTACGACGGGCCGTTCTCGATCGACATCAGCCGGGACGGACCGCACGGGCTCATCGCCGGGACCACCGGGTCGGGGAAATCCGAACTGCTGCAGACGGTCATCGCCTCGCTGGCCGTCGCGAACCGGCCCGACGAGCTGACGTTCGTGCTCGTCGACTACAAGGGCGGCAGCGCGTTCGCCGACTGCGCCCGGCTGCCGCATACCGTCGGGATGGTCACCGACCTGGGTCCGCACCTCGTGCAGCGAGCGCTGGCCTCCCTGTCCGCCGAGCTGACCAGGCGCGAGCACCTGCTCGCCCGGGCCGGCGCGAAGGACATCGAGGAATACCAGCGGGAGGCCGACAGCCGGCGTACGGCCGGCTTCGGGCCGCTGCCGAGGCTGGTCGTCGTGATCGACGAGTTCGCATCGCTGGTGCGGGACCTGCCGGACTTCGTCGCAGGCCTGGTGAGCATCGCCCAGCGGGGCCGGTCGCTCGGCCTGCACCTGCTGCTCGCGACCCAGCGGCCGTCCGGGGTCGTGTCCGCCGACATCCGGGCCAACGCCAACCTGCGGATCGCGCTGCGGGTCACCGACCCGGGCGAGTCCGCCGACGTGATCGACGTCCGCGACGCGGCGGGCATCGCCAAGTCCACCCCAGGCCGCGCCTACGTGCGCCTGGGCCACGGCGCGCTGGTCCAGTTCCAGGCCGGCCGCGTCGCCGGCCCCTGGGGGCCGGCGCGCCATGAGGGACAGCCCGGGCGGCACGCGGCGCGGACGCCGGCCGTCCCCTGGGTCGCGCCCGTCCGCTGGGCTGACCTCGGCAAGCCCGAGCCCCAGCCGCCGCCCGCGGCCAGCGGCGCCGACGAGGAGGTCACGGACCTGAAGGTCCTCGTCGAAGAGATCAGGCGCGCGGCCGCCGACCTCGCGATCCCCGCGCCGCCGAGCCCCTGGCTGCCGCCGCTGCCCGCGTCGGTCCAGCTCGGCGCGGTCATCCGGCTCCCGGCCAGGCCGCCGGGCACGATCCCGTTCGGCGTCACCGACCTGCCCAAGACCCAGGCGCAGGTCCCGGCGGCGCTCGACCTCGACTCCTTCGCTCATCTGATGGCCGCGGGCGCGCCGCGCAGCGGGCGCTCCCAGCTGCTGCGGACGATCGCCGGCTCGCTCGCCCTCGCCCGCGACTGCGCCGACGTCCACCTGTACGGTCTCGACTGCGGTAACGGCGCACTGCTGCCGCTCGCCGAGCTGCCGCACTGCGGCGCCGTCGTGACCAGGACCGAGACCGAGCGGGCGGGACGGCTGCTGCGACGGCTCGGGGCCGAGCTCACCAGGCGCCAGGAACTGCTCGCCGCCGGGGGGCATGCCTCGGTCGCCGAGCAGCGGGCCGCGGTGGCGCACGGTGACGCGGCGCACGGGGAGCGGCTGCCGCATGTATTCCTGCTGCTCGACCAGTGGGAGGGCTTCGTCACCACGCTCGGCGAGGCCGACGGCGGCGCGCTCGGCGACATCCTGACGCGCCTGCTGAGCGAAGGCGCCTCGGCCGGGATGCACCTGGTGATGACCGGCGACCGCTCCCTGCTCGCGGGGCGCATCTCGGCGCTGTGCGAGCAGAAGCTCGTGTTCCGGATGGCCGAGCGGGAAGACTACGCGCTCGCCGGGCTCCGTCCCCGGGACATGCCCGCCGACCTGCCGCCAGGACGGGCGTTCCAGGCCGGCGACGGGACCGAGCTTCAGGTCGCCCTGCTCGGCACCGACCCGACCGGGCAGGGGCAGGCGGCCGCCCTGCGGGCCATCGCCGGCTCCTGCGCGTCGCGCGACGGGGCCGCGCCGTCCGCGGCCCGGCCGTTCCGGGTGGACGCCGCGCCCGCCCGCATCGGCTTCGAGCAGGCGTGGGGGCTGCGCCCGGCCTGCGTCTCCCCGCTCTGGGGACTTGTCGGCGTCGGCGGCGACGAGCTAGCCGCGCTGGGCCCCGACCTCGCGGCCGGCGTGCCCGCGTTCGTCGTCGCCGGGCCCGCGGGCTCCGGACGGTCCACCGTCTTGACGTCGATGGCCCGGTCGCTGCTGCGTGCGGGGACGCGCGTCGTCCTGGTAACGCCCCGCCCGTCGCCGCTGCGGTCGCTCGAGACGGCCGGCGGAGTCGCCGCCGCGTTCCACGGGGCCACCCTCGGTGAGGACGAACTCGGCGACGTCCTCGCCGCCGTCGAGGGGCCGGTCGCGGTCCTCGTCGATGACGCGGAGCTGCTGCGCGACTGCGATGCCTCGGGGGTATTCAGCCAGATCATCAACGTCGCCGCCGATGCGGCGGCCGCGGCGTTCCGGCGCGTGCTCGTCCTCGCCGGCGACCCCGAGGCGGGGCTGTGCGCGGGATTCGGCGGATGGCAGGTCGAGGCCAAACGAGCCCGGCGCGGGGCGCTCACCGCGCCGGGGACCGTCTCCGACGGGGACCTGGTCGGCGCGCGGCTGGCCCGTGGGCAGGTCGGCCAGCCGCCCAGGCCGGGACGGTGCCTGCTGAGCACGGGGGACGGCCGGCTCGTCACGGTCACCGTGCCGTCCTGACCCGGCCGTCGCCGGGGACCAACCGCCGCGGGCGGATAGGCTCGACTGGAGCGAACGGCGGAGGGAAGGTCATGATGGCGGAAGAGACGCAGGCGACCGAGCAGGCCCGGGTGGCAGTCAGCGCGGCGGCGCGGTCCGCGCGTGCGGCGGCACCCAGCCTCGCCGCCGCTTCCGACAGCGCGATCGATGCCGCGCTCGGCGCCATGGCCGCGGCGCTGCAGGACGCGGCCCCCGCCGTCCTCGCCGCCAACGAGCAGGACATGCGGGCGGCGGAGGACAGCGGGCTGCCCGCCGGGGTCCGCGACCGGCTCCGGCTGGACGAGGCGCGGCTGAAGGCGATGGCCGCGCAGCTGGAGATCCTGGCCGGGGTGGCGCAGGAACCCGTCTCCCGCAAGGTCCGCGACCTACCTGACGGCCTGGTGCTTTCCGAGCGCCGCCGCCCGGTCGGGGTGATCGGCGCGAACTTCGAGGCCAGGCCGAACGTCGTCGTGGACATCGCCTCGCAGCTCGTCAAGTCGCGCAACGCCGGCGTGCTGCGCACCGGAAGCGCCGCGCTGCGCTCGGCCGTGGCGCTGGCCGACGCGGTGATCGCGCCGGCCCTGGCCGGGGCGGGCCTCGACCCCGCGGCCGTCCAGTTGATCCGCGTCCCGGGACAGGCCGCCGCGTACGCGCTGGTCCGCGAGCCGAAGCTGATTCCGCTGGTGATCCTGCGCGGCAGCGGCGACTCTACCCGCGCGCTGGCGGCCGAGGCCGCGACGCACGGCGTGCGCACGCTCGCGCACGCCGACGGCGGCGGCGTCCTCTACCTGCATTCATCTGCCGAACGGGCCGTTGCTTCGCGTCTCATCGCCAGCAGCCTCGACCGGCTCGGGGTGTGCAACCGGCTCAACCTGCTGCTGCTCGACGAGCGACTCTGGGAGTCCTGGCTGCCGGAGATCACCGCCCAGCTCGCGGACCTCGGCATCAGGGCATCGCTACCGCCGCACGCTCACCCGCTCGGCTACGAGTGGGCGCTCGACCCCGAGCGTGAGGCCACGGTCACCATCGCCCCGGCCCCGGGACCCGCGGCGGCCGCGGTGATCGCCAACGAACAGACCTCCGGCCTGGCGGCCGGCATCGCGGCGGCCGACACCGGCGCGGCGGAGGAGTTCCTCGCGGCCTACGCGGGCACCGGCGCGTTCTGGAACGCGACGACCAGGCTGCTGGACGGGTTCAAGCTGCTCGGGGTGCCCGAGACGGGCATCAACCTAGACGCGGTGCCGGGCCCGCGCGGTCCGGTCACCTTCCGCGACCTGTCGCTGCGCCAGTTCGTGGTGATGCCGTGTTAGCCCCCTGGGGGATCCCCCGGAGACGTGTCCGAGCCGGTTTCATCCGCGAGGGGCGGTGCCCCAGCGCCTGATGTGACCGATTTGAAGCATGATGGGGATTTGGCTGCGCGGTAGCGGTTTGTGTGTCGATACTCAGCATGTGGTGGGCGATGACTTCGGGCTGGTGCTTGCGGAGGCCCAGGGTGGCAGCGAAGACCATTTCGCGGTCCTGTGGCGGGATGTGAACCCCGCCCTCCTCCGCTACCTGCGCGTTCTCGCGCCGGAGAACGCCGAGGACATCGCCGCGGAGACCTGGATGCACGTGATCCGGGGCCTGCCGAGGTTCGTCGGCGACGAGGCGTCCTGGCGGGCGTGGCTGTTCACCACCGCGCGGCGGCGCCTGATCGACCAGGCGAGGCTCCATAAGCGGCATCCGGCGGAACCGCTGGACGAGATCAGCGCCGCGGACGTGCCGCGCAGCCCGGACGCGGCCCAGCTCGCGCTGGACAATCTCGCCACGGAGTCCGCGATGGCGCTGCTCACCCGGCTTCCGGCCCACCAGGCCGAGGTGATCATGCTGCGCGTCGTGGCGGGACTTGACACCGACACGGTGGCGGACATGCTCGGCAAGAGCCCGGGCAACGTGCGGGTCCTGGCTCACCGCGGCCTGAAGAAGCTGGAGTCACTGCTCGGGGCGGCCGGAGTGGCATCACGGGCGGGTGTAACGACTTGAGCGATCATGGCGTTCTGGACGATGAAATGCCAGAGAGCCCGCCGTCAGACGACAATGGTCCCGACCCTTACGAAGGGCAGGATCTCGACGGCCTGCTGTCCGGCGCGAGCTGCTACGTCCCGGAAGAACTGCTGAAGGTAATCCCCGCCCTGGACGCGCTGCGCGCCGCGCCCAGGGGAGCCGAGCTTTTCGGCGAACTGGAGGCAAGGGCGGCGTTCCGGCGGCTGCGGTCGGCCGGCCGCAGCGAGCCAGCCTTCGCCAGCGAGCCCGCCTTCACCGCGGCGGCGGGCGGCGACGCGCGCACCCTGATCCTGCCGCCGGTGACCGCTGCCGGTGCCGAGCCGCACGTGGTGCGGCGCCGCCCGTCCAGCCACCGGCGGCCGCCGAAGCGCGGCCGGTGGCGGGCTAAGGCGCTCGTCGGCGTTGTCGCGGTCGCGGTCGCGGCCGGCGGCGTGACCGCGCTCGCGAGCACGCTCTCCAGCCCGGGCGGCCGCCCGGCCGCCAGTGCGCCGCGCACGAGCGCGGCGAGCACGGCGACCGCCTCGGCCGCCCCGGGCTCGCGCGGAGTCGACGGAGGCGGGTCGCCCGTGCCGAGCGCCAAGCCGGCGCGCGCCACCCCGCGGCGGTCCCCCGCGAACACCCCTTCGCCGGCTCAGCTGTGCCGTCAGTACTTCGATAAGCTCGCCGCCACCGGGTGGCATGTGAGGTCGGCGGGGGAGAGCAAGCTCTACCAGGAGCTGCGCCCGCTGGCCAAGGGACGGGGCGGCGTGAACTACTACTGCATGCGCCAGCTTGAGCCGTGGGAAATGCCGCAGCGATCCGGTGCCCTCCCCGACCCGCTCTCCAACGGGGGGCCGGGTCAGCAAGGGTCACAAGGATCCCCGGTCACGGCCGGGTTCCCCAGGAAAAACCCAAACGGGAACGGCGCGAACGGGAACGGCCAGGGCAGGAACGGCCCCGGATTCCCCGGTAACCAGGGGCAGCCGTAACCGCTCGCCGGTCAGGGCCCTTGTTCGGACAGCGCGCCGGCGATGGCCGTGCACGCTTCCTCGAAGGCCGCGCGCTGCGCGCCGCTCAGCCGGTCGAAGATCAGCCCGCGGACCGTCGCGACGTGCCTGGGCGCCGCCGTGCCGATAACGTCGGCGCCCGCCGGGGTGAGCGCGATGAAGGCACCGCGCCCGTCGGCCGCGCACCCCTGCCGCGCGATGAGACCGCGGCGCTCCATCCGGGTGAGCTGGTGGGACAGCCGGCTCTGCTCCCAGTTCAGCACCTCGCAGATCTGAAACGGTCGCAGCCGGTGCTCCGGCGTCTCGCTGAGCTGCACGAGCACTTCGTACTCCGGCAGCGTGAGCCCGCAGTCCTGCTGTAGCTGCCGGTTGAGCGCGGCGGTCAGGAGCGAGCTCATCCGCAGGTAGGTCCGCCACGTCCGCTGCTCGTCCTCGCTGAGCCACGCCCCTGTCATCTCGTCAGCATAGCGCGGTGATTAATGACAGATCATATAGTTCGGGGCCGGGCGGGCCGGGCGGCCGCGCTAGCAGTCGGAATAGGTTGGCTGGTAGCCCGCCGGGGCCGGGCCTATCAGGTAGCCGGTGCCCTGCGGCACCAGGGACAGGTTGAGCGTCCAGGCGTTGCAGGCGCTGTTGTCGATGCTCTGCGCGGGCGACTGGTGGCTCGTGAACGTGACGGTGGCGGTCAGGTCACCGCCGCCGCCTGCGGTGAGAGCGGTCAGCGTCATTCCCGAGTCGGTCGTCGAGGAGTAGCCCGACTCGAACTGCGACTGCGACTGTTTCGCCAACTGCGCCGCGTTGAGCGTGCTGGCGTACTCGGCGTAGCTGTGGGTGTTGATCCCGTGGAAGTAATGGCTGAGCAGCGTCTCGACCTGGGACTTGGCGGTGTTCGAGGCCGCGCCCGGGGAAACGGCCACCAGGCTCAGCGACGGCGACGGCGACAGGGTCGGGCTGGCGCTGCCGCTGGACGACGCGGCGGGCGAAGCCGGGGCCGCGGGCGTTGACCCGCCCGCGGGCGGCGTGGACGCGGCCACCGTGGGCTGAGCCGACGACTGGGAGTGCTTGCCGAGCGAGGTGGTGAGCGCGTAGGCGCCGCCGCCCGCGGCGAGGACCGCGATGACCGCCACCGCGATGAACAGCCCCCTGCCTCCGCCGCCCCGCGCGGGCGGTGCCATGGGGGGAAGGGAGGCCGGGGGAAAGGGTGCGGCGGGCGCCGGCGCAGGAAACTGCGCAGACGGGGGATAAGGCGGCGGCGGGTACCCGGCAGTCATGGCCGACCCGGACTGCGCCGTCTGGGCCGGCTGCCAGTCCGTTTCCGGTCCCTGGCCTGCCGCTGGCGTCTCCTGCTGGTACCAGGACGCGAACAGATCGGTCTGCTGGCCTGGCGGGTCGATCCGGGTACCCGCCGGATCCACGGCCAGGAGCGTCGGGTCGTGCGCGACCGCCCCCGGTGCTTCCGGTGCTTCCGGTGCTTCCGGTGCTTCCGGTGCGCCGGATGCGGCGGCTCCATCGCTGAACTCCGAGCCGCAGCCGCCGCAGAATCGCGCCGTTCCGCTCCGCTGCCGCCCGCAACTGGCGCAGAAACTCATGACTGCCCGTCCTGTCCCGTGAGGCGCACCCCGACCCTGGGCCCGACTTTACCTGCCGCGCCCTTTCTTTTGGGCGAGGTCAGCCGAAGGCAGGCCGCGCTCCAGCCGGTCGGGGGATGCCTCCCCTCCGGGGATCCAGGACCGGTCACTCGCGGGCCTGGCGCCGCCTCCGGCGGGCTCGGCGGCACCGTCCGTCCCGGTTTCCCCGGCTTCCTCGGTGACCTCAACGGATTCCAGGACCTCCGTTGTGACGTCGACGGATACCCCCGCAGGGCCGGATTCCCCGGTTTCGGGCGGGGCGCCCCCATCGCCGCCGCCGGACCACGGGTTGCTCCAGTTTCCGGCGTCGGCTATCGCGATCGCATCGAGCCCGCTGAGCTGGCCGCTTTCCTTGGCCGCGTCGACCAGTCCCATGGCCTGCGCCAGGTTGCCGCCCTCGGTCTCCTGGTGGCCGGCCGGGCCGGATTCCCCGGTTTCGGCCGCAGGCTCGGCGCCCCACCCGCCGCCGGACCACGGGTTGTCCCCGCCCCCGGCGTCGGCTATCGCGATCGCATCGAGCCCGCTGAGCTGGCCGCTCTCCTTGGCCGCGTCGACCAGTCCCATGGCCTGCTCCATGCCGCCCGCGGCACTGGATTCGAGCTTTCCGGTCGCGGTGCCCGCGTCTTCAAGGGCCTTGGCGCCGTCCCCCTCGGCCGTGCGGGCGACGGTTCCCGCCTCGCTGAGCACATGGCCGGCGTCGGCCTCAACCGCGCCCCCAGCGTCGCCTGCCCACTGGAGCGCATCGCCGCCTGCCGCCTGGGCGTCGCCGGCGAGTCTTCCCGCGTCTTGCAGGCCTGCGTCGCCAGCGGACTCGGTCTTGCGCGCGAGGTCCCCGGCCTCCTGAAGCGCCTTGTCGGCGCCTGGCGCCGACTCCGCGACGCCGGCCGGCCCGCTCTCGCCAACCTCTGGTCTCTGCCCGGAACCGGATTCCCCGGCCGACCCGGCCGTCTCGGCCGACGCGGACTCGTAGAACTCGCTCATGAGGCCACCTCGCTGGCGCCCGGAGTCCGCCGCCGCGGACGCGCCGTGGTTACCGATTCGCGCGCGGGCTCGCTCACGGGCGTCCGTCCCGCGGTGACCTGAGGCCAAGGCGCTCGGCGACCGCGGCCGGCCAGGCGGGGGCGATGCGCATGGTGCGGCTCGCGAGGACGTGCAGGAACACGCAGAAGGCGGCGTCGCTGCGTTCCGCCGCGGCCGACGGGAGCGCGGCGAACGCGCTGACCTCCTTATGCAGCCCGTTGATCAGCCAGGACCACCGGGCCTCGTCCTCGGCTCGCGTCTTGGCCGCGGACTCAAGGGCGGACGTGGCCTTCCTGACCCGCTCGACGAGCTTCGGGTCGTTCACCATGGACAGCGCGGCGCCCCGGTACGCACACCGCGCCCGGCACAGGTCGCAGGCGGCGAAGGGCGCCTCGGCGAACGGCTGCACCGCGCCGGGCCGCGGCGCGGCGGTCCGCAGCGTCGGGGTGATGCTGACGTGCGCGGCCTCGGCGAACTCGTCGCTGTACAGCAGCGCCTCGCCGACCTGCAGCCGGGTGGCGAACACCTGCTGCGCCTCGTCCATGCCCATGGTCTCGCCGAGGTAGCGGCGGTCGTCCTCGGCGGTGAGCCGGTGCATGATCTTCAGGTTGGTGTTCTTGACCGCGTCCTGCACGAGCTTGCTCGGGATCTGCTCGGCGATGATCACGCCCTCGCCGTACTTGCGGTTCTCCGCGAGCGTGTTCGCGAACGCCTCGGCCGCCTTCTCCTTGGCCTGCGCGTCCTCGGCCGACTTGCCGCCGGACGACCGGGCGAGCAGCCGGTGTGCCTCCTCCACCAGCGTGACGTGCACCAGCGTGGGTGACGGTCCCCGGGCCGACTGGTAGTGCTCGGTGATCGCGTTGAGCAGCAGCGCCATCATCAGCGACTGCTCGTCGCCGGTGCCGAGGGACTTCAGCTCAAGGATCACCGGGTGGTCGAGCAGCCGCTCGATGTCGTTGGGCCGGTCGGTCATGAACGCCGACGCCGTCACCCCGCGCACGAGCTGCTGGGCGCGGCGGATCGAGGCCGCGTCGATGTTGGCCCTGACCTCGCCCGCGTAGGTGAGGCCGTCGGTCACCTCGTGCATCGCCTTGAGGAACTCGGCGACGGTGGGCCAGGCGCGCTTGGAGCCGGTCGGCCGTTCCGCGGACAGGAAGCCCGATCGCAGGTAGGTCAGGTTGAGCGCGTCCTGGTAGATGGACGGCAACGGCTCGAACAGGCCGAAGGCGGCCTTGAAACAGGCGAGCAGGTTCGCCATGTGCTCGCCGACCAGCACCCCGGGCGGCACCTCGAACGGGTTGAACCGCAGCGGCCGGCCGCCCTCGTCGCCGACCGTGACGATCTCAAGCTGCTCGAAGCCGGGTTCCGCCGCGAGCTTGCGGTAGTCGTCGGCGTCGGAGTTCACCGGCTCGATGACAAGGAACGGGATCCTGTGCACCGCCCAGAGCTGGCGCAGGATCTCAAGCGCCGTGGTGGTCTTGCCGCTGCCGGTCGAGCCGGCGATCAGCGCGTGCCTGGTCAAGGCCCCGAGCGCGAGCGTGATGTCCCGGTCGGTGCCGGAGACCTTCCCGAGCCGGATGACCGACTCGCCCTTCGCCTGGTATGCCTCGGCGGGACCGAACTGGCCGCGCCGCACCCGGAATCCGGGCACGATGCCGTCGACCGCGATCGGGAAGCGGAACGCGCAGGCGGCGTCGCGCGCGTCGCCGAGCACGCTCAGCATCGCCAGTTGCGGGTCCGGCGGGTCCTGGCGGCCCCAGATCTCCGGTCGGCCGGCCAGCATCCCGAAGTTGACCACGCCGAGGTTGTACTCGGCCAGCCGCCGCTCGGCGACGCTGGCGGGCCGGCGTACCTCGTAGCTGGAGGCGGCGCGCTGGTTCTCCAGGAAGCTGCCGCCGCGTTCGGCGGGTGAGATCGCTCCCGCGATGGTCTCGACGATGCCCGGCGGCAGCTGCTTCGCGGCGGATACCTGGATCCGCAGCGCGAACGCCTTCTGCGCGAGCCGACGGGAGAAATCCTGGAAGACCTTCTCCGCGTCCACGGCGAACGCGTCAGGCGCGAGTTTCCTGCGGCCGTAGTAGAGCCCGGCGTCCATTTCGTCTTCCCTGGCCAGCCGTCCGTAGAAGGTGGCGAGGGTCAGCATCGTCTGCCTGAACGACGCGGGGACGAGCATCGGCAAGACGGCGACCGAGAGCACCACGGGCACCGGGCTTGCCGCCAGCGCCGCGTAGACCGCTGACCAGTCGTTGTCCGACCAGTTGAACGGCACGGCGGAGAAGTAGTAGCTCACCCCGGCGTCTTGCCGGGACGGCAGGCCGATCAGCTCGTGCCTGGTAATGACGGCCGAGTCCACGGCGGCCCCGCCGAACGGCGCGAGCAGCCGGGCGACCGCGGTGCTGTCCTCGACGGCGGTGGCAGCGAGATGGCGCGGCATGGCGGCCTGCACCTGCGTGCGCAGATCCGCGGCGCGCGCCGTCGCCGCGCCGGCGGTCTCTCCCCAGACCCGGCCGAGGAGCGCTACCGATACCGGGGTGGCGGCACCGGGAGTGGCCGCGATACGCAGGTCGAGCGCCATCCCGAGCGCCGGGTCGAAGAGACCGTTCAGGAAACCCTGCTGTTCGGCCTGCGCCTTCGCGAGTCGCTCCGCCCGCGGCAGGTTCTGGTACTCGCGGGCCTCGAGCAGGTTGACGGCCGCGTCTACCGAAACGGCGAAGTAAGCGTTGGCGACCGGGGGACGGTCGCCAACGACGTACAGCGCAGGCGGGGGCGCGCTGACAACGTGAAGCGTCCCCATGGCTGCAGGCTACACGGCGCTTTCCACGACGGGGATGGCACTGCCGATGATCCCGCGTCCTTGTCCCGCCAGCCGGCCGACGGCCACGTCGGCACCCTCGCGGGTCGCGCTATGCATGGTCTCCCGCATCGCCCGCGCCGTGTCGAAGCGCAGGGAGTGGTACAGGTCGTTGCCCCGGTTCCTGATGGACTGCCAGATTCGCATGATGTACATGCACAGGTACCAGAACGGGGAGACCTGGACCCAGAACGTCCAGCCCAGGTATAGGTCCGTTCCATACGAGAAGCAGGCGACGTATCCGTAGAAGATGGTGCTGCGCAGTTCCAGGTAGTCCTTGGCCGCCTCGCCGCCGGGCGGCTGCAGCCGGCGCACCGTCAGCGACGTCAGCGGGGTGGCGCGGCCGCGCAGGACCGAGGCGATGTGGTCGAGGACCATAGGTGCGGCAGCGGCCTTCCCGTCAATGGAGTACTTCCACTCGGAGAGCTTGATCGGGACCTTCAGGAGCCAGTAGCACGTCAGGAGGACGCCGGTGACGCCAAGGAACAGGATGAAGAAAACGGTTATGCCGAGTCCGACCGAAATGGCTGCCATTATCCCGGAGACGATGAGGATCGGGATGAGCGAGGCCGCCCAGATCCACCAGTAGAGCAGGCCGCGCAGCGCCAATTGCGCGAGGAACCGCGTGTTGAACAGCGGATCGAAAGAAGGTTCGGGGGTTGCCTCGTAAACGAGCCGGTTGCCGACGTAAGTGCTGTTCATTCCGGCTTCGCCGGCGGCCGCGCTCGCACCGGACGTCATCGCGGACGTCATCGCGGGCGGCGGCGGGGCGGCGGCGTTGACGCCCCACGACGGTCCCCTTTCCATGCCTGGTACCGCCGCCACCGCGGGCTCGGGCGCGCCCACGGCGCGCCCGTCTGCCGGGTAGCTCAGGGCGGGCGCTGCCTGGCGCCCGCAGGTCTGGCAGAAAAGATCGCCGTCACTGACCGAAGATCTGCAATATCCGCAAGTTCGCGTCATGGTGAGGGGCTCCCTGGCTAGGTTTCACTCAACTGAGGGAATTGTCGCTGATGGACTGGTAGATAGGTTACTCCGCGACGTGTCAAATGGTAAGGCGGCAACCAAGACGTTGCGTGTCATGTTTATGTCTGTTTGGTGTTCGCGGGCGGCGGAGCGAAGGTGCGCGGAGTGCGCAATCCAGCGGAGCGGGGTTCCGTTTTCCCGGGCCCTTCGCAAAAAGCCAATAATTGCCACAAATAAGGAGATCCCGGTCCGCTGCCCACCAAATGAGGTGATTAGGGAACCGGGATCTCCCGGGTGAGGCCGCGCGGCGCGGCCGGTGTCACCGGCCGCGCCGGTGGTGGGACCTGTTCATCAGCAGGATCACCGCGACGATGGCGAAGGCCCAGACCAGCGGCTGGACAAAGAACAGGCTGGCGGTGAAGGCGTGCCAGGCGAAGTTGGCGCAGATAAAGAGCAGGACCAGCAGCAGCAGCGGGCGCACGAGCCCGCCGCGCCTGCGCGGCCCCCGGTACGAGACCGGGCCGCCAGGCCCGCCGGGACCGGACGGGCCCGCCCCCGCGGGGTCCGCCTCCGGCAGGTCGTCGAACAGCCCCGCCAGGTCGCCACGGGTCTTGGCGGCCATCGTGCGGCTGATGCGGTCGTCGAACTCGGCCTGGTCGAGCCGGCCGTCGGCGTAGTGCTGCCCGAGAAGTTCCGCGACCGAGCCGCGCTCGGCGTCGGAGACCCGGATGTGCTGGTCGGAGTAGCGGATGCGACGGGTCCACTGCTGCGTGGAAGACGGTGACATGTCTGGGTCTCCTTAACGGATTAACGGATTAACGGATGCCGTCGAGCAGCGAGTTGAGGATGGACTGGTCCGTGCCCTCTTCCGGGATCAGCAGCAGGCAGGCCAGGTAGACCGGGACGCCAGCGGCGCCGAGGAAGGTGAAGACGACGAACGCGATCCGGACGATCGTCACGTCGATGCCGAGGTAGTCGGCGATGCCGGCGCACACGCCGGCCAGCATGCGGCCGTGGGAGGCGCGGCGAAGCGGAGGCCGGCGGTCCGGGCCCGCCGGGGTCTGTGACTGCGACTGCGACTGGGTGGTGTCCCCGAAAGTGCTCATGGCCTAAGTCTTCGTCCGCGGGGCGCCTGGCGGTATCGGGAACAGCCCTGGCCCGACCCTGACCCGGGCCTGCCCTACCCTGAGACACCCTGACCGCTCATCAGGGAAAGTCCGGATGGCCCCGGGGGAGCCCGGCGGGCGATGATAGGAGAATGCAGGAACCGAGCGACCAGCAGTGGCCGCCGTTCCGGTTCCAGGACCGGCCCGGCTGGTCAGGCATGTCCCAGCACCAGCGCGGGCACCAGGACCAGCACCGGCAGGGGCCGTCGTGGCAGGGTCCGTCGTGGCAGGGTCCTCAGGCACGGTCCGATGGCGCGCCCGACTGGGCGGGGCGGCCCAGCCGGTGGCGGAACCGAGGGGACGGGCAGTCGCTCCGCCGGGCGCAGGATGACCGCGTCGCGGGCGGCGTCGCGGCGGGCATCGCGGCGTGGCGCGGGTTCAACCCGATCACGGTCCGGATCGCCCTCGCCGTCGCCGCCCTGATCACTGCCGGATGGGCGGTTCCGTTCTATGTCCTCGGCTGGCTGCTGATCCCCGCTCAGGGAGAGGAAGCCAACATCGCGAGCCGGGCGAAGCACGACTCGCGCGGCATGGCCATCGCGGTCGGGCTCGGGTCGCTGCTCGTCGTGTTCCTGTTCCTCGCCGGGGCACTGAACGACGCCACGATCGAGAAGTACGGCTGGGCGCAGGTAGTGAGCGTGCCCGTCCTGGCCCTCGTCTGGCGCAACGCCTCCGCGGACGAGCAGGCGGCGATGCGGCGCCTGATAGCGCCCCTGGAGGGCCGCGGGGCAAGCGAAAAGGCCATCCACCGGGCCACCCGGCTGCGGATCGCCGGGGCGGCGGTGCTGCTCGCCGTCGGGCTCGGCGACCTGCTGAGCCTGCACGGCGGCACGCAGTTGCTCGCGCCGCTCGGCGGCTTCCTGTTCGTGACGGCGGCGATCGTGCTGCTGCTCGGCCCGTGGTGGCTGCGCATCGCCCGGGACCTGATGGTTGAGCGGCAGGCGCGGGCGCGCGCCGAGGAGCGGGCCGACATCGCGGCCCACATGCACGACTCGGTGCTGCAGACGCTCGCGCTCATCCAGCGCCGGGCGGAGGACCCGCAGGCGGTGGTCCAGCTCGCCCGGGCCCAGGAGCGCGAGTTGCGCTCCTGGCTGTTCGAGGGGCGGGCCCCGGGCGACACGGCCGTGTCGTCGTTCGCCGAGGGCGTGCGGCAGATTCAGCGGGACGTCGAGGCGCTGCACGGCGTCCCGGTCGAAATCGTAACGGTCGGCGACTGCCCGCTGGATGAGCACCTGAGCGCCCTGCTCATGGCGGCCAGGGAAGCGACCGTGAACGCCGCTAAGTGGTCCGGCGCGGCCGTGATCTCGGTGTTCGCCGAGGTGGAGCCGGATAAGGTCAGTATCGCCGTCCGGGACCGTGGCAAGGGCTTCGACCCCGCCGCGGTGCCCGGCGACCGCAAGGGCGTGGCGGAGTCCATTCACGGCCGGATGAGCAGGCATGGGGGTGAGGCGACCGTGCAGTCGGCGCCGGGAGAGGGAACGAAGGTGACGCTGACGATGCCGCACAGCGCGCGGCAGGAGCCCGTCCGGCGGGCGACGGCGAACGGGCCGCGGCCATGAGCGGGCAGTCCGGTCCGCCGCGCGTGGTGCTCGTCGACGACCACGGGCTCTTCCGCTCAGGCGTGCGCGCCGAACTCGGCACCCGGGTCGAGGTGCTGGGCGAGGCGGACGACGTGGCCCCGGCCATCGAGCTGATCGAGCGGCTGCTGCCCGACGTGGTGCTGCTCGACGTGCACCTGCCCGGCGGCGGCGGTCACGCGGTCATCACCGAGGTGAAGAAGGAACATCCCGACGTCAAGTTCCTCGCGCTGTCGGCCTCGGACGCCCCGGAGGACGTGATCGCCGTCATCCGGGCCGGGGCGCGCGGCTACGTCACCAAGACGATCTCCACCGCCGATCTCGCCGACGCGATCAAACGGGTCGCGGACGGTGACGCGGTGTTCTCGCACCGGCTGGCGGGCTTCGTCCTCGACGCCTTCGCCGCCGCGCCGTCGGCGAGCGACGTCAAGCCGTCCTTCGACCCGGAACTCGACCAGCTGACCACGCGGGAGCGCGAGGTGCTGCGGCTGATCGCTCAGGGCTATACGTACAAGGAGATCGCCCGCGAGCTGTTCATCTCGGGCAAGACCGTGGAGAGCCACGTGTCGTCGGTGCTGCGCAAGCTGCAGCTCTCCTCCCGGCACCAGCTCACCCGCTGGGCCACGGAGCGCCGGCTAGCCTGACCGGCCCCAGACGCGATCCTGGTCGGGGAGGGCCGCCAGTCCCGCGGCGATTAGCTCGCGGTCCGCGTCGTCGGCCGGCCGGATCGTCGCGATGAGCGCCGTCGCGTGCGACCGCACGCGGGTGCGCCAGGCCCGTGTCACGGGGGCGGACGCGGACACCGGCGGCGGCTCGATCTCGAGGATCCGGGTCACGGACCGTTCGAGCAGCGTGCCGAGCGGGCCCCGGGAGCCGCGAACGTCGAGGGAGAGGATCTTCTGCAGGTCGAAGAGCCGCTCGGTCTGCGCGGTGGCGACCACCCGGCGCGGCAGCGGCCAGGCGGAGCTGGTGAGCCAGCGCGGGTTGGCCGTGCCGTCACGGTTCAGCGCGGGCACGACGTAGGCGGAGCGCGCCCCCGGAGCGCGCCGCCAGGCCCGCAGTTCGTCGCGGCGCAGCGAGGCGAACGCGCGGCTGCCGAGTTGAAGCTGGTGCCTGGCCCACAGGTACTCCTCGAGGAACCGCGCGTTCTGCGGCCAGCCGAGCTCGTCGAGGGCGGCGAGGACGACCTCCCTGATGGGCGGTCCCGGCCTGGACGCCCGCAGGCCGGCGCTCGCGGTGCGGCGGAGCTGGCCGATCAGCTCCTCGCGGCGCTGGTCGAGCCGGCCAAGCATGGTGGCCTGGGCCACGAGGTCGGCGACGGGCACGTCGGTGTTCTTCGCGTCCTGCGCAAGCTGGCGAGCGAGCGTCAGCGTTTCCTCAAGTGCGTTGGCAAGATCATCACGTACGGCAGCCAAGCTCACGGTGGGAACTGTACCCCGCATCCATGCGGGATATCCATGGCCACCATGCGGTTGGCGCATGGATGAGCTGGGTACCGAAGTTCACACGGGGAACGCACACAGCCAGCAGCACCGGGGGAAACGCCGTAGGAGGTGCCTGTCATGCCGGTAAAGCCGAGAGCGGGCTCTCTTTTCCCTGCCCTGAGACCCGAGGGCCTCGCGCCCCAGCATCGTCAGGGGAATCGTCAGGGGAAAAGGGGTTCGAAGGCTAACGTTGGACGGCTGCGCCAAGCGAGCTTCCGGTTGCAGTACCCGGACCGGACGCTGCACGTCGTCGATATTGAAAACCTGGCCGGCGCGGCGATCCCTACCCTTGACCGGGTCGCCGAGGTGCAGGGCCAGTACCTCACCTGCCTGCGGTTCGGCGTGGACGACCAGGTGGTGCTCGCCACGAACCACCTGGCCCTGCTGAACGCCGGACTCGGCTGGCCGCGCGCCAGGTACCGGGTGCGCTCCGGCAAGGACGGCGCCGACCTTGAGCTCCTTGACGTGCTTGAACACGAGAACGTTGCCACCAGGTTCAGCCACGTGGTGATCGGGTCGGGCGACGGCGGCTTCGGTCAGGCGGCGGCGGCCCTGGCGGCCCGCGGCGTCCGCATCACCGTGGTCAGCCGCTGGGGCAGCCTGGCCTATGAGCTGGCCAAGACCGCCAGCAAGGTCGTCTACCTCGACGGCCCGCTGACCGTCGCGGCCTTAGCGGGCCGCCATCCGCCGCGTCCGCGGTCCGGCTTACGGCCGGACCGCGCCGTCCTCGCTGTCGGCGTACCAGGAGGTATTCATCGGGATGCGCTCGACGTACGCGCCGGTGTGCGGGGCGTCGATGATGTAGGCGGTGCCGTTGACGACGCCGACGTACATGGCCACGTGACTCTCCCCGTTGTAGAGGATCAGGTCACCGGGCTCAAGGTCCGACAGCGGGATGTGCGGCAGGCCGGCCCACTCCTCCTCGGTGGTCCGCGGCAGGGTCACCCCGGCGGCCTGCCACGCGGCGTACATGAGGCCGGAGCAGTCGAACGTGGTCGGTCCCGTGGCGCCCCACACGTAGGCGTCGCCGATGTGCGCGTAGGCGTAGGCGACGGCCGCGTCGGCCTGGCTGCCCGTCGGCCCCGGATACGAGATCGGCGAGGTCGTCACGGTCCCCGACGTGGTGCTGCCGCCGACCGTGGCCGCCTCGACCGCGGCCTGCTGCTGCGCGTTGAGGCTGTCGAGCAGGGCCTTCTGCTGGTCGTACGCCTTGGTCATCGACGTGAACTGCTGCTTGTACTGGGTCGTGAGCTGTTCCACGCCCGACTCGGTGCGCTGCCGCTGCTGCCTGATGGAGTTGAGTTCGCCGGCCATCGTGAGGAGGTTCTGTGCCTCCTGGTTGTGCGTGCCCTCGACCTGGAGGACCAGCGACGCCTGGCCGAGCACCGCGTTCGGGTTGCCCGACGTGAGCAGGCCGGCGATCGACGTCGCGTTGGAGTCCTCGTACTGGGCCACGGCGATGGAGGCGAGCGCGCTGCTCGCCGCGGTGTAGCGCTGCTGAGCCTGGCTGGCCTGCGTGTTCACCTGGGCGAGCTTGGACCTCGCCGCGGAGAGCTGCTGGCCGGCGGCGTCGTACTGCTCCCCGAGCTTGTCGACCTGTCCCTGCAGGCTGTTGACTTCCTTCTGCACCTGGGCGATCGACGGCGTAGGGGCGGCACCGGCACCCGAGGCCCCGGCGTATACCGCGATCCCGCTCGCGGTCGCCAGGACGGTCACGAGGACCGCGGCGCGCCGCAGGCGGGGACGGCTGGCAAGGCGGTTGGCCACGATGCTGTTACGCTCCGTTCTTCATCCTCCGGCGCTGACGCCGGAGACCGTGGAACACGGTAGTGAAGGTTACGGAGCCATCTCAACCACTTCGCGAAAACCTCACGAAAGGATTACGGATTAACGCGGGTCTATCCCTTGCTGTGCGGTGCGTTCCGATCACGTTGGATGACGTCTGAATTGGCCGCCATCCGACGTGGCCGTGACCCGGGTCCCGGCCTGAACCTGAGGCCGGCCGCGGCACTACGGGCGGAGCATGGTCTGCCCGTTCTGGACGGCCGCGGGCGACCAGAGGACCGGGCCTTCCTTGTCGTGCGTGAAGCCGTGCGACTCGCGGACGATGTACAGCGGGCGCTGCCTGGCCTCGTCGTAGATCCGGCCGACATACAGGCCGACCGTGCCGAGGACGGCGAGTTGGATGCCGGACAGGAACGTGACGGCGAACAGCAGCGACGCGTAGCCGGGCACCAGTGACACGCCGGCCAGCTTCAGCGTGATCGCGACGATGCCGTAGACCACCGCGGCGACGGCCAGGAACAGGCCGGTGTTGAGGGCCAGCCGCAGCGGCGCGGTGGAGAAGCCCATGATGCCGTTCGAGGCGAGCTTCACCATCTTGCTCAGCGTGTAGTGCGTCTTCCCGGAGAACCGCTCTTCCCGGACGTACGGCACCCCGGTCTGGCGGAAGCCCACCCAGGAGAACATGCCGCGCACGTAGCGGTTGTTCTCCCGCATCTGCAGGAACGCGTTCAGCGCCTTCCGGTCGACCAGTCGGAAGTCGCCCACGTCGACCGGCGTGTCGATGTCCGCGATCCGGTGCAGCAGGCCGTAGAACACCGAGGCGGTCGCGGTCTTGAACAGCCGCTCGCCCTGCCGGTGCTCCCGGAGGCCGTAGACGACCTCGTAGCCTTCCTTCCACTTCTCGATCATCTGCAGCACCACGTGCGGCGGGTCCTGCAGGTCGGCGTCCATGATGATCACCGCGTCGCCGCTGGAGGCGTCCATCCCGGCGGTGATGGCCATCTGGTGGCCGAAGTTCCTGGAGAACTGGATCAGCTTGAATCGCGGATCCTTCTCGCTGGCTTCCAGCGCCAGTTCGAACGTGCGGTCCTTGCTGCCGTCGTCCACCATGACGACCTCGGCGGGCCCGTCGAACTGGGCCATGATCTCCTGCAGCTTCGCAACGAGGACAGCGATCCCGCTCTCCTCGTTATAAAGCGGGATCACGATGGAGTACTTAGCCGTTTCCATGAGTTTCTCCGCGTTCCCGCGCGAGCGTCGCTGACGCCGGGGCTTGTCGGTGACAGGTGGAGCCTACAAGGTACGAGGCGCTGGTTTACGGGCGTAACCCTCTGGAAGCCTTCAGATCAGCACGTCGCATCGCTGTCCACATGATAGAAGTTAGCACCATGGAAGCAGCCGAACTGAGGACTCTCGCCGAGGTCGAGGACAGGCACTGGTGGTACAAGGAACGCCGGAGCCTGCTCGCCAGGGAGCTGCGCCGCCTGCCCAAGCCAGGCCTCGCCCTGGACATCGGTGCCGCGGGCGGCGGCAACACGAGAGTACTGCGCGCGCACGGGTGGCGTTCCGTCGCCCTGGAGTACGCGCCGACGGCCGCCCAGGTCGCGCGCGAGCGCGGCATCGACGTGGTGCGCGGCGACGCCAGGGAACTCCCGCTGCGGACCGGGTCCCTCGACCTGGTGACCGCCTTCGACGTGCTGGAGCACATCGAAGAGGACTACCTCGCCACGGCCGAGATCACCCGGGTGCTCCGCCCGGGCGGCACGGCGCTGATCGCGGTACCCGCCGACATGGCGCTGTGGTCGGCGCATGACGAAGCGGTCAATCACGTTCGCCGGTACGATAGGCATTCCCTGACGGAAGTTATCGCCAAGGGCGGCTTGGTGATCGAGGACGTGTGGAGCTGGAACGTGCTCCTGCGCCCGGTGGTCAAGCTGCGTCGCAAGTCGTCGGAAGGCAGCGACCTGGACGACGTGAACCCCATCATCAACACGGGACTGACGGCGATTATCGTGGCGGAGCGTTACCTGCCGGTGAAGTCGCTGCCCGGCGTTACCTTGTTCCTGCGTGCCCGGCGGCCGTGATCGCTGGTAGATGAGAGGTTTTGATTCGTGCGGTGGGCAGCACCAGTGATTCGCGCTGGGGGGCAAGCGGACGCCACTGAAGAGTCCGGGGAGCCCGGCGCGCGCAAGCGCGGCTGGAGTTGGCGTGCTCCCGGGCCGGTAATGCAGGGGCTGATCGCGTTCGTGATCTACCTCGTCGGCATGATCGTGGGCCTGGCGTTGCCGCTGCTCCCGAATCTGAGCGTGCCGCACGTGCAGCAGGCTCAGGTCGACGCGAACTTCTACATCTGGGCCATCCGGTGGTGGCCGTATGCCCTCACGCACGGGCTGAACCCGCTGTTCACCACGAACATCACCCAGACGAACGGAGTCGCCGGCTACAGCCTCGCGTGGGCGACGACCACCCCCACGCTGTCGCTGCTCATGTGGCCGGTCACGGCCGCGGTCGGGCCGATCGCCGCGTTCAACCTGTCGCTGATCCTCGCCCCGCCGGCCTCAGCCTGGGCGACGTTCGTCCTCGCCCGCCGGCTGACCGGCCGGTTCTGGCCGGCCCTCCTCGCGGGGCCCGTCTTCGGCTTCTGCGCCTACGAGATCTCGCACGAGGCCTCGGGCCAGCCGAACCTCACGGTGACGGTGCTGATCCCGCTGATCTGCTACATCATCCTGCGCTGGTGGGACGGGTCGCTCGGGCGGCGTCCCTTCCTGATCTGGATGACGCTCGCCCTCGCCGCCGAGTTCTACACCTTCGTCGAGGCGTTCGCCGACCTGACCATGCTCGCGGTCATCACCCTGGTCATCGGCTACTTCGCCGCCGCCAGGGACACCCGGCCCCGGGTGGTCCGGCTCGCCGTCGACTCCGCGATCGCCTACGCGGGCGCCATCGTCCTGGCGGCGCCGTACCTGTACGAGGCGCTGCGCAACCGGCCCAAGTCCTTTCACACGCCAGAGCCGCAGTTCTGGGTGGACCTGGTCGGCGTGGTGGTGCCGCGGTTCAACCGGCTGCTCGGGATGAAGTGGCTGGCGCCCACCGCGGGCCACGACCTGACGCCCACCATCTACGTGGGCGTCCCGCTGCTGCTGCTGTTCGCCCTGGTGGGCGTCTTCCACTGGTCCAGTCGGCTGGTCCGGCTGCTGGTCCCGCTGTACGTGGTCATCTTCCTGCTCTCTCTCGGGCAGAGCCTGATCGTGGACAGCAAGACGGTCGTGCCCCTGCCGTGGGGCAAGATCTGGAGCCTGCCGATCCTGAACAGCGCCGAACCGCAGCGCCTCCTGGACTTCGGCCAGCTGGTGCTCGCGCTGGTGATGGCGATCTGGCTCGCTCGGGTCACCGGGCACTGGCTGGCGGTGGCGGCCCGCTGGGCACTGGCCATGCTGTCGCTCTTCGCGATCTTCGCGAACGTGCCAACGCTGGCCTCCGTGGTGACCCCGCCCACGCCGTCGCACCAGAAGTGGGTGCAGGCGCTGCCGTCCCTGCCCGTCACCGACAACATACCGGCGTTCTTCACCCAGGGCACGTACCAGCGGTACGTGAAGCCGGGGGAGCGGGTCGTGGTCGTCTCCCACCGCGGCAACGCCGGGATGATGTTCCAGGCCTACACGGGCTTCTACTTCAACATCGCGGGCGGCTTCATCAACGCGTCGCTCTCCAACGAGGACGCGCTGCCGGACCAGGTGTCCAACCTGAGCCACCTCCCCGGCAAGATTGGCGGGGAACGGGTCGCGGCCTTCAGGGCGTGGGTCAAGCGCGAGCACATCGGCGCGATCATCGTCGAGCGCGCGTGGTCGGAGCACTGGATGTACAACTTCGCCGCGAACGGGATCAACCTGCCCGCCACCACGGTTGGCGGCGTGACGATCTTCCAGGTTCCGCAGAACTACGCCACCAAGGCTTCCGTCCACCGCTGACGCTCGGGCCCCCCAGGGACACCGATCACCCAGGGACACCGGGGTACAGGGATAACAGGATGACCTTGAGCATGGCCCAGACCTTCTTGCCCGACCAGCCGGCGACCGTCTCCCAGCCCCAGTCCTCGGCCAGCGTCTCGATGATCTCCAGGCCCCGTCCTGACTCCTCCTCCGGGCCTGGGTGACGGGCCACAGGAGCGCCGAACGCCGCCGGGAGGGTATCCCACACCTCGATCAGCAGCCGCTCACGGTCGCAGAGCAGGCGGATCCACAGCAGCGGGAGCCTGCCCTCGTCGTCGTACCTCAGCTGGCCGTCGGGCTCCGTGGACGCCCGCACGACGTTCGTGCTCAGCTCGCTGACGAGCAACTCGGTCACGTCGCTCAGCGCGTCGAGCCCCCAGCCGCTGAGGGTCACGCTGACAAAGCCACGGGCGAGGCGTGGAACCGTGGGCAGGGCCCCTAGCGGGCCGAGATCGGATGTCAGTGGCCAGTCAGAGTCAGCCACGGAATGCTCGTCGCTTCGATTCTGGGCACGGTGGTCGTGATACGCGGCCCCGTGCCGAACGGAGGGTTAACCGGACGGTGAACGAGCGCGGGAGGGCGCCCCACCCGCGCACAGTACCCCATGGCTTCTGGAACGCCGTGAGCCGTCGGAACGTTACGCATGCGAACCGGGACGGAAGGGGTGCCGTGTCGTGCCCGCGCACACGCCACCGGCGGCCGACGCGACCGTGGAGAAATCAGTCACGGGATTGACCTTACCGTGCGGCGTTAGGTCGGTAATTGCCTGACCTGTGAACTCTGAGAATCCCTGGCGGCACCGGGCGGCACCGGGCGGTCGCGGCTAGGGCAGGTCAAACGGCAGCCGGATGCCGTCGAGTGCATGGGCGCACAGGTCGTCCTCGCGGTCCGCGGGAAAGGCGGCGATGATCTTCCCCACTAGCTCGCGCAGTCGGGCCATGTTCTTCCCGAACACCTCGAATACTTCGGCCTGCGTGACGCCTTCGCCCTCTTCCACGCCCGCGTCGGTGTCGGTTATCAGCGCCAGCGTGGTGTAGCACATGGCCAGCTCGCGGGCGAGTACCGCTTCCGGGTGCCCGGTCATGCCGATCAGCGTCCAGCCCTGGGCCGCGTACCACTGCGACTCGGCCCGGGTCGAGAAGCGCGGGCCGTCGATGACGACAAGGGTTCCCGAGCCGGCCGGCACCCAGCCGGCCTTCCTCGCGGCCGCGATGGAGTGCGTCCGGCCCGACGGGCAGTAGGGGTCGGCGAACGGGGTGTGCACCGCGAACTCGTCGAAGAAGGTCTGCGTGCGGCCCCTGGTCCGGTCGACGAGTTGGTCGGGGATGACCAGCGTGCCGGGCCCGTAGGACGCGGTGAGCGAGCCGACCGCGCTCGGGGCGAGGATCCGCCGCACGCCAAGCGAGCGCAGCGCCCACATGTTGGCGCGGAACGGGATCCTGTGCGGCGGGAACCGGTGGTCCTTGCCGTGCCTCGGCAGGAAGGCCACCCGGCGGCCCGCCGCCTCGCCGACAAGAATCGCCTCGCTCGGCTCACCGAACGGCGTCTCGACGGTGACTTCCTCGGCGTCGGTCAGGAACTCGTAGAAACCGGATCCGCCGATGACGCCGATGTCCGCGACCGCCGCCATTGAGGTCAGGCCACCTTTTCGCCGGATGAGGAGCTACCGGATGAGGAGGTAGACGAGGACGAGGACGCGGTGCTCGCGGCGGAGTCGCCGCCCGGCTTCGCGGACGAGTCGCCGGCCGGCTTCGCGTCGGCTGACGTCGGCGCTTCACTCCCGGTCTTCGGCGCGGCTCCGGACACCGTGCCCGACGCGCCGCCGCTGCGGCTGTCGGTCCGGTAGAAGCCGGACCCCTTGAACACGATGCCCACGGGCGAGAAGACCTTGCGCAGCCGACCGCCGCAGTCGGCGTGGACGGTCAGCGGCTCGTCGGTGAACTTCTGCACCGCCTCGAGCTGCCCGCCGCATTCGGTGCAAACGTACTGGTAAGTGGGCACGGTTCCTCCCAGGGCGAACCCAATTCGGTTCGATAGATTAGCACTCGCAGTAGCAGACTGCTAATGATAACCGCGCTAAGGCCGCACTGATTCCGCGCTGGGTCCTGACCTGGGCCTCAACTGCCGTCCGCGGGCGGCAGCCACGTGATGCCGTGCGCGGGCCGGGCGACGCCGCGGACCGCCTGGTCGTGCGGTTCGGACGGCACGACCGGAAGCAGTTCCTCATCGTAGATCAGCCCGATCGTCGGCACCTGACCGCGGACCCGGGCGAGCGCCCGGTCGTAGGACCCACCTCCCCGCCCGAGCCGGGTCCCGCTGGCGGCCACGGCAAGGGCCGGGACGAGGACCACGTCCGCACGGGCCACGGTCCCGGGGCCGCGGGCCGGTTCCGCCGGCTGCAGCAGCCCCCGGGGGCCGGGGACGAGCGAGTCGGGCCCTTCGTAGGAGGCCCAGTCAAGGTCGCCGTCGGGCAGCAGCAGGGGCAGCACCACGTAGCTACCGCGCTTCCACAGGGCGAAGACGAGGCTGTGCGTGTCCGGTTCCGTGCCGGTCGAGTAGTAGGCCGCTACCGTGCCGGCCGCGGCCACCTCCGGCAGTTGCAGCACATGGTCCCTGATGCTCCGCCCCGCGGCGGCGCGCTCGGTATCGAGCATGGCCGCACGGGCCGCGACAATCTGACGGCGCAGGCTGGCCTTATCTTCGGCCGCGGATGTGTGTGGCCGCTCACCTGGGGTATCTGAGGTAGTCATGTCGTGCACTTTGCTCCCGAGAACTCACTACGCTTAAGCCATGGTCGATACCGGCAATGCCAGGACGCCAGCAGTAACCAAAGCCGTGGTCCCCGCCGCCGGGCTAGGAACGCGGTTCCTTCCGGCGACAAAAGCGACGCCCAAGGAAATGCTGCCTGTCGTCGACAAGCCCGCTATTCAGTATGTCGTGGAAGAGGCCGTCACCGCTGGTCTCAACGACGTCCTGCTTATCACGGGCCGAAGCAAGCGCTCCATCGAAGACCACTTCGACCGGGCGTACGAGCTCGAGGAGGCGCTCACCGCGAAAGAGGACTGGGACAAGCTCCGTCTCGTCCGGGAGTCGAGCGAGCTCGCCACCATGCACTACGTGCGTCAGGGGGACCCCAGGGGCCTGGGCCACGCCGTGCTGTGCGCGGCGCAGCACGTGGGAAACGAGCCGTTCGCGGTACTGCTCGGCGATGACCTCATCGACCCGCGCGACCCGCTGCTCACCCGGATGATCGACATCAGGAACTCCCGCGGCGGCAGCGTCGTGGCCCTGATGCAGGTCGATCCCGAGGAAGTCTCGCTGTACGGCTGCGCGGCCGTGGAGGCGACGGCCGAAGACGATGTGGTGATGATCACAGACCTGGTCGAGAAGCCGGCACCGGGCACCGCGCCCAGCCGGTGGATCGTCATCGGTCGTTACGTGTGCGACCCTGAGGTCTTCGACGTGCTCCGTGAGACGCAGCCCGGGCGCGGCGGGGAGATACAGCTGACCGACGCGCTGAAGGTCCTCGCCGCCAAGGGCGAGTTGCGCGGCGTGCTGTTCCACGGCCGGCGGTTCGACACCGGCAACAAGCTCGACTACCTCCGCACCTTGGTCACGTTCGCGTCCGAGCGGCCGGACCTGGCCGGGGAGTTCATCCCGTGGCTCCGCAAGTTCCTCGAAGAGGTGCGGTGAGGCAAGGAGGCAGTCAGCCGGAGGTTGCCGTTCCCGGCTCGCTGAGCTCGGTCGAGGCGTACCAGGCGGTGATCGCTTCGGCGATCACCCCGCTCGTCCCGGTCAGCCTTGAGCTGGCGGCGGCCGAGGGATGCGTGTTGGCGGAGGACGTCACGGCGGCGGTCGCCCTGCCGTCCTTCGACAACTCGAGCATGGACGGGTACGCCGTCCGGGCCGCCGACGTCGCGGGCGCCGCCCGGGAGTCACCCGCGGCACTGCGGGTGAGCGGCGAGATCGCGGCCGGCGACACCGGCACCTACCGGCTGGAGCCCGGCACCGCGATCCGGATCATGACCGGCGCGCGGCTGCCGGCCGGGGCGGACGCCGTGGTGCCGGTCGAGTGGACCGACGGCGGCACCGTCCAGGTCGCCATCCACCGTGCGGCACCCGAGGGCAACGCGATCCGCTCCGTGGGCGGGGACGCGGCCGCGGGCGAGACGCTGCTGACCGCGGGGACGCGCCTGCGGCCGATGCAGATCGCGGCCGCGGCCTCCGCCGGGCGCGGCACGGTCAGCGTGTACCCCCGTCCCCGGGTCGTGGTCCTGTCCACCGGCGACGAACTGACCGAGCCGGGCACCCCGCTCGTGCCCGGCCAGATCTGGGACTCCAACAGCTACATGATCGCCGCGGCCGCCCGCGAGGCGGGCGCCGTCGTCCACCGGCGCTCGGTCGTTCGCGACGACCCGGCGGGCGTGCTGCCCGCCCTGCGGGAACGGCTGGCCGGCGCCGACCTGCTCGTCACCACCGGCGGCGTGTCCATGGGCGGCGAGCACGACGTCGTCAAGGCAGCGCTGCGCGAACTGGGCACCGTGACCTTCTGGAAGGTCGCGATGCAGCCGGGGATGCCGCAGGGTTTCGGCGTGATCGGGGCGGACGGGAAGGGCGGCGAGAGCGGGGGAGACAAGACGCCGATCCTCACGCTGCCGGGCAACCCGGTCAGCGCCTACGTGTCGTTCCAGATATTCGCCCGGCCAGCGCTCGCCGCCCTGCAGGGCGCGGACGACCTCAACCTCCCCGCGACGGCGGCGACGCTCACCGGTCCGGTGCGCTCGCCGTCCGGTCGGCGCTCGTACCTGCGCGGCGTGCTCAACGGCACCGAGGTCACGCCGCTGTCGGGCCAGCAGTCGCACCAGATCGCCTCGCTGGGCCGTGCCAACGCGCTGATCGTCGTCCCAGAACCGGAAACCCAGCTCCCCGCGGGCGCCCGGGTAGAGGTCCTCGTCCTCCCGTAGCGCAGCCAGCTCCTCCGGCCCCTCCCGCGACTGCGGGTCTGCCCGGGATTGACGCTCACAGTCATCCCGAACGGTCCCGTGTTTCACGCGTCCCCCCGCCCGCTGCGGAAACGGCTGCAGCCCGTCAAAGCACGACCCGTTCCGCAGCCGGAAAGCGCCCCGACCGCATCACCGGCAGCACACCCCTCCAGCCCTCCACCCCCCCAGGCGCTCGTGACCTTGACCTTGACCTGGATCTTGACCTTGAGGGTTCAAGGACGTGTCCTAGCAGCGGGGACGCCGGGGGGAGTGGCCCGGAACCTTCCGGAGGAGGTTCCGGGTGCTCTCCCCGGCGTCCCGCGCCGCCGGAATCCAAGGTCTTGACTTTGAAGTGAACCTTGATTTTGAAGCGGACTCAGACTCGGACTCAGACTCGGATCTGCGGCAGGGACATCGGATCTCGGGCTCGTGCAGCACCCGGTGAGAGGGCGCGTAGGCTTGCGCCATGAGTGATGCGGCACCGGCGCGGCTGACCCATCTGGACGAGGCTGGGCGCGCGCGGATGGTGGACGTTTCCGCCAAGGACGTGACGGTGCGGACGGCCACGGCGTCGGGACGGGTGCTGCTGTCGGCGGCGGCCGTGGCGGCGCTGCGGGACGGGACCGTGCCCAAGGGGGATGCCCTCGCCGTCGCGCGGATCGCCGGGATCGCCGGCGCGAAACGGACGCCCGACCTGATCCCGCTGTGCCATCCGCTGGCCATTCACGGCGTCAGCGTCGACCTCACGGTCGAAGACTCCGGCGTGGCCATCACCGCCTCCGTGCGCACCGCCGACCGTACCGGGGTCGAGATGGAGGCGCTGACCTCCGTCTCGGTCGCCGCGCTCACGCTGATCGACATGATCAAGTCGGTGGACAAGGGCGCTGTCATCACGGACGTCCGGCTTGAGGCGAAGGATGGCGGCAAGTCCGGCACCTGGCGGCGGGCATGATCCGCGCGCTGGCGGTCACCGTGTCCAACCGGGCGTCCGCCGGGATCTACGCGGACAAGTCCGGGCCGGTGCTCGCGGAACTTCTCCGCTCCGCGGGCTGTGACGTCGTGGACGGTCCCCGGGTGATACCGGACGGGGAGGCCGTCGAGCGGACGCTGCGCGAGGCGGTCGCGGCCGGGTACGACGTCGTCGTCAGCACGGGCGGGACCGGGCTGACCCCGACGGACCAGACCCCCGAGATGACGCGGCGCGTGCTCGACCGCGAGATCCCCGGCATCGCCGAGGCGCTGCGCGCCGCGGGCGCGGCGGCCGGGGTGCCGTCGGCGATCTTGTCCCGTGGCCTGGCCGGGGTAGCGGCGCGGACGCTGATCGTCAACCTGCCCGGATCTTCCGGCGGGGTCAGGGACGGGATGAACGTGCTGCTGCCGATCCTGGCGCATGCCGTTGACCAGATTCGGGGCGGTGACCATCCCCGCGCCGGCGCGGACAAATCGCCGCGCACGGACACAGCCCATGTTCATGAAAGCGCCTAGCGTTGCGGCTACGCTAGATGAATTAAAACTCAGGGGAATGATTGACAGCCGTGGGACGCATCCAGGGGTGGCCAGCCACCCTTAACGAGCCGGACTTGCTGGAAGCACCGGTCGTGCTCCGGCCCGTGCGCGTTTCTGATGCGCGCGCCTGGCGCGAGATCCGGGTACGTAACGCCTCGTGGCTGCGCCCGTGGGAGCCGTCGAACCCGGAAACGCCGCTGGTCAGGTCTCCGATCGGGCCGTACGTGGCCATGGTGCGCACGATGCGGCGGGAGGCCAGGCAGGGCGTCGCGCTACCCTGGGTGGTCTGCTACGGCGGGGAGTTCGCCGGGCAGCTCACGGTCGGGTCGATCGTGTGGGGCTCGTCGCGGTCCGGGCAGATCGGCTACTGGGTCGACGAGCGGTACGCGGGGCGCGGGATCATCCCCACCGCGCTGGCGATGGCCGTTGACCACTGCTTCCGGGTGATGGGCCTGCACCGGCTCGAGGCGTCGATCCGGCCGGAGAACGTCGCTTCGCGCCGGGTGGTGGAGAAACTCGGGTTCAGGGAGGAGGGCGTCCGGGTGCGGCAACTGCACATCAACGGCACCTGGCGGGACCACATCTGCTACGCGATCACCGCCGAGGAGATACCCACGGGGATGATGTCGCGCTGGCGGAGCGCGCTCGCGGCGTCGCGGTCCGGCGCGTAGCCGATGCCATCATGGAACTTAGCCTTTGATCTTCGCGACACGCCGCGCGGGTGCTCGTTATCGACAGTCGCTCCCTTTACGCTGCGTCACATGGCCGGTGTGCCCGGTGCGGGAATGACCGAGGGGAGGCACGAGCCCGATGAGCAGCGCCATTCTTTACCTGGCGATCATCGCGATCTGGGCCTGCGTGCTCATTCCCCGGTGGCTCAAGCGCGGCGCCACCGCCCCGGTGCCCGCCCCGGTCGCCGCCGACCCGGACCTGGCGGCCGAGGAGGGGGCGCCGCCGGACGAGACGGCCGACGTGGACCCGCCTGCCCCGGCTCCCGAGCCGGTGAGCCCGGAGGAGGGCCGCCGGCGCATGCTCGCCGCCCGGCGCCGCCTGCTGCTGATGCTGATCGGCCTCGAGATCGCGGCGATCTCCCTCGCGGTTCTCCGCCTTGCCGCGGTATGGGTCGTCGTCCCGCCCACGATCATGCTCGTCGGGTACGTGCTGCTGCTGCGCGAGGCCGGCCGGGCCGACGCGGAGCGGGCGCAGCGCGAGGCCGCGGCGGCCGCCGCGGCCCACGCCAGGGAGCGGGCGCGGGACCGCCGGGCGCAGGCCCGCCGGACGACGCCCGCGGAGGACACCTCCGCGGAGGGCACCGCCGACGTGGCCGCGGCGCTCGCCGCGAAGTTCGCCGCCGCGCCGGTGGCCGCCGACTACGAGGACGCGGGACGCGACTTCGCGCCCGGCCTGGCGGGCAAGTACACCACCTCGAACGCGGACCCCGGCCCGGCCGGGCGCGAAGTCGCCAGACCAACCGGACCAGCCGAGTCCGCGGACGACGACTACGAGGCCTGCGACCCGCCGCGCCTGCGCGCCGTCGGCGACTAGCGACCGAGTCCCTGATGCCGAAGCCAAGGATGGCGCGAACAGCCCACAGGGTTTGCTAAGCTAGCAACAGTTCCTTGGGGCTATAGCGCAGTCCGGTAGCGCACCTCGTTCGCATCGAGGGGGTCAGGGGTTCAAATCCCCTTAGCTCCACGAGACTCTGAGACGACTCTGTACGCAGAAAGCGCGTACAGAGTCGTCTCGTTATGTCTCCCGGGGGGGCGACCCCCCGGACCCCCCGGTGTGCGGCGCTGCGCGCCGCACGAGTGGCTCGGGGCGGTCGAGGCGGGCCACGGTGACAACTGCGGCGGGGCTTCGCGGCTGCCCGGCGGGCGATTTTGGGTGGCTTAATGCTTATAGTGTGGCTTGTTAATCCCTTACATCTCCTCATTGTGGCGGTGGAGGGTGCATGACGGTCGATATGCTCTCCGCCGACTGGGAGGAGAGAGAGTATGCGCCGGTCTGGTTCTGCGGTTCTCGGCAAGTTCGGCTATGCGGTGGTCTGCCTCGCGTCGGTGATCGTCCTCGTGACGAGCGGGTATGCCCATGGCTTGGTCGGAGCCGCCACGGGGCTGGAGGGCGGGGCGAACCTCGGGGGCGGCGTTTCGCCCACCGGCGCGATGAACATCCTGCTCATGGGGCTGGAGAGCCGTACCAACTTCCAGGGCCAGACGCTCAGCGCGGCGCAGCTCACCCAGACGCACTCCGGCAGCGTCAACGGCAACCTGGGATCGCAGGACACGGACACGCTGATCCTCGTCCACATCTTTGCCGGGGGGCAGCATGCGACCGGCTTCTCCATCCCCCGCGACGACGTCGTTAACTTTCCGCACTCGGTCACCGTCAACGGGGCCGTCCTCACCGAGGGAAAGATCGACGCGGCGTACCTGTACGCCTACGACCAGTACATCTCCCAGAACATCGGGACGATGGGCACCACCCCGGCCCTCTATACCGGGGCCAACCAGGCTGGCCAGTTGTTCACGGTCCAGACGGTGGAGCAGGTCACCGGGGTGCACATCGACCACTTCGTCGTGTCGAACATCGAAGGGTTCCTCCAGATCGCCGAGCAGATCGGCGGCATCAACGTGTGCATCGCGCCGGCCCCGGCTTCGATAGAGCCGCCCGGGCTGGGGTTCAGGACCGGGTCAAACCTGGTCGACCTGCCCTCGGGAAACGCTCCCCTGGTCGATAGCAACTCGGGCTTCGACGCGTTCAAGGACGGCTACAACGAGGCGAAACGGGGCGCACAGTACATCCACCTGCAGCCGGACCAGTCGCTGGCGTTCGTCCGGGCCAGGGACTCGCTGCCCGGCGTCGACATCGGCCGGACCGCGCGGCAGCAGGCCGCGATCGACTACATCATCTACGACTTCAAGCACCGGAACGTGCTGACCGATCCGGGCCTGATCTCCAGCATGCTCAACAACGCGAAGTCCTACCTGCAGACCGACCAGGGCTTCGACCTGCTCAACTTCGCCCCGCAGATGCAGTCCCTCACCGGCGCGCACCTGAAGATGACCACGCTGCCCGACGCCGCCGTGCAGAACATCACGATTCCCGGGTACCCCAGCATGCAGGACGCGAACTACATTTACGTGCCGAACCTCCAGCAACGGGTGAACGCCGCGTTCTACGGGACCGCGGCGGTCAAGGCGACCAAGTCGGTGACCGTGGACGTCTACAACGGCAGCGGCGCGTCCGGCCTGGCCGGGAGCGCCTCGCAGGCCTTCGCGGCGCTCGGCTACACGGCAGGCAAGGCCGACAACGCCTCCGCCCAGTCGCAGCAGTTGCAGAACCAAACGCAGGTCTTCTACGGCGCGGGCGCGGAAACCAACGCGGACAGCATCGCGGACCTGGTCGGGGTCATGGCCCCCGCCTCGGTGTCGTCGCTGCCGGCCGGCCACGTCGAGGTGCTGCTCGGCCAGCAGGTGATCGCGCTCCCGGCCGGCCTGGAGACCTTCGGCGCGACCACGGTCACCGGGCAGGACTTCGCCGCGGCGGCCCAGCAGGACAACCTGCCCGCCAGCGAGATCCCCCCGGCCACCACGGCCGGCGCTGCGCCCGCGACCCAGTCGGTGAACGCCGCTGAGATCGGCGCGCCCGCGGCTGCCACGGCCCAGTCGACGGCGGCCGCCCAGTCCGCCGCCGCACAGTCGGAGATGGCCCAGTTGACGGCGGTGATGCAACTGGCGACGTCCGCGGGCACGGCGACCACCTCGTCTTCCTACAAGGGCCCGCGTCCCGCGGACGTTCCGGCCGGCATCCCCTGCGTGTACTGACCCGTCGGCCGTCCCGCGACCGGCCCGTGACAACCGGGTAAGACCCGTGAGCGCCCGATAAGCGAAGACGGCGGACCGCTGGGAGCCTGCCAGGTACTCCCAGCGGTCCGCTGTCTTCGGCTGATGGCGCACCGCGCGTCGGCTGGACCGGCCCGGGCGGAAGCGGCCGGCCAGCGCGGAGCCGCCGGGCCGTGCCTAGGCGGCGGACGCCGGCTCTCCCCCCGGCTTGGGGTTGCTGCCGCGGGCACCGAAGATCGGGATGCCTCGTGGCCGGGCCTGGCCGCGGCTGCGGGCCCTGATGCGGTCGGCGACGATCGCCACGCCGAGGACTAGGCCCAGGGCGACCTGCTGGTAGTACGGGTTGACGTTCAGCACGATCAGCGCGTTGTTGATGAGCATGAGGAGCAGGATGCCGAAGACCATCCCGACGATCCGGCCCTCGCCGCCGTAGAGGCTCACGCCGCCGATGACCGCGCCGGCGATGGCGTCGAGTTCCCAGCCGCTGCCCACGCTCGGGTCGCCGACGCCGACCCGGCCGATGACCATGACGGCGACGAGGCCGGCGCAGGCGCCGCTGATGATGTAGGTGAGCATGAGGCGCCGCTTGACGGGGATGCCCGCGAGCCGGGCCGCCTCCTGGTTGCCGCCCACGGCGTAGATCTGGCGGCCGATGTAGGTCCGCTCCAGGAGAATCCAGGCAAGGACCGCCACCACCACGAAGATGATGTCCGGCACCGGAACGCCGCCCACCTTGGACAGCGTGATGTCCTGGTAGAAGAACGCGACGCCGCTGATCGGCTGGCCCGATGTCAGCGCCAGCGCCCCGCCGGCGGCAGCGGTCAGCGTTACCAGCGTGATCGCGAACGGCGGCACGTCAAGCCGGGTGACGAACCAGCCGTGCAGGAACCCGATGACCGCGCCGATCAGGACCGAGAAGATGACGCACAGGCCGACAGGCACGTTGTCGTTGACGTTCAGGTAGGCGGAAACCACGGCGCAGAGCGCGACGACCGACCCTGGCGACAGGTCGATGCCGCTGGTCAGGATCACGATACCGACGCCGATCGTCAGAATGCCGTAGTCGGCGAGGTCAAGGCCGATGACCTGGAGGTTGCCCGCGTCGGCGAACCGGGGCTGCAGGATCGTCACGATGACGAAGACCAGCACGCACGCCGCGATCACGCCGAATTCCGGGATGTCGACGATCGCCCGCAGTCGGCTCGGGCGCGCGGCGAGCCCCGTCTCTTGGGTTCCGGACACGTCCTGCGACGTCCCCGCTTCGCTTCTTGTCACGGGATTTCCTTAACTCCGCTTGCGGTGAGCAGCACCTGCTCTTTGGAGAACTGATCTTTGGTCAGGACGCGGCCGATGCGACCGTGCCTGAGCACGACGATCTGGTCCGAGAGGTGGAACAGCTCCTCAAGTTCCGAGGACGCCACGATCACGGCCATGCCGCGCGCCCGGGCCTCGTCGATGAGCCCGTAGATCTCCGCCTTGGCACCAACGTCGACGCCACGGGTGGGCTCGTCAAGCAGCAGCAGCTTCGGCTCGGCGGCGAACCACTTGCCGAAGATAACCCGCTGCTGGTTGCCGCCGGACAGCGACCCGATCGGCTGCTCGATCGACGCGAACCTGGCCCCGGTGCGGCCGGTGAACTCCTTGGCCCGGACTCGCTCCGCCTTGGGGGAGAAGAAACCGCGTGTGCTCAGCCGGCGGAGGGTGGCCAGCGTCACGTTCCACCGCACCGGGGCGTTGGCGAGGATGGACTGCTGCTTGCGGTCCTCCGGAACGAGCGCCACGCCGGCCGCGACGGCCTGGCCGGCGTTCCGCGGCGCGTAGGAGGCGCCGGCGAGCGTCATCGTGCCGCCGGTGCGCGGGATGGCGCCGAAGATGGTGTGCATGAGCCGGCTTCTGCCCGCGCCCATCAGCCCGGCGATGCCGAGTACCTCGCCCTCACTGACGCTCAGGCTCACCGGTCCGAGGCCCACCGCGGTGAGGTCCTCGGCGGTGAACACCGGCGTCGGCCGGGCGAGGCCGCTGTGGTCCGCCGTCACCGTGGCCAGGTGCTCCCGGCCGACCATCTCCTTGATCAGCCGGTCATCGGTCGCCTCCGCGACAGGCATGTCGGCGACCAGCCTGCCGTTGCGCAGCACGATCACCCGGTCGGCGGCCTCCCTGACCTCTTCGAGGCGGTGCCCCACGAAGATCACGGCGCCGCCGTTGGCCGCGTGCTCCCTGGCGATGCCGATGACCAGGTCGGCCTCGACCGGGCCGAGCGCCGAGGTCGGCTCGTCGAGGATGAGCAGCTTGGGGTCGCGGCCGAGTGCCTTCGCGACCTCAAGCAGTTGCCGGGCCGGGATGGACAGCGAGGAGACCGGAGCGTAGGGGTCGATGTCGAGGTTGACCCGCTCCAGCATGCCCCGGGCCACGGCGGCGACGGATTTCCGGTTGAAGAACAAGCCCCTGCCCTGCGGCCGCAGGCCGAGCGTGAGGTTCTCCGCCACGCTCAGCTGACCGACCAGCGGGAACTCCTGGGAGACCATGGCGACGCCCGCCGCCTGGCTCGCGATGGGCGAGCCCGGGTGCACCGGTTCGCCGTTGATGACCACGTCGCCGCCCTGGTCCGGCATCACCGTGCCGGCCAGGATGCCGAGCATCGTGGTCTTGCCGGCCCCGTTCTCGCCGACCAGGCCGGTGACCTCGCCGTTGCGGAAGACCAGCCCTGCGACTTGGAGGACGGTGGCCAGGCCATATGTCTTGGACACGCGGCGCAGGGAAACGCCGTCGGCGTTCCCCTGCGACACGTGGCTAGCAGCCGATTCGGTCACTGCGACTGAAGCCCGATCCCGGACCAGAAGTGAGTGAAGTCGCTGACGTTCGCCTGGGTCATGACGCCCACCCCGGTGCTGAGGGTGTTCCCGCCGGTGCTGTCGAAGTACGGCTTGACCAGGGCCATCGTCGCGCTCTGGCCCAGCACCTTGTCGGCCGCGAGGACGTAGGCGAGCATGTAGCCCTGGTAGTACGGGCGCTGCAGGATCGAGGCGGCGATCAGGCCGCTCTTCACGTCGGCGACGGTGTTGGATTCGCCGTCGTCGGACACGATGGTGACCTTGCCGGTGTCGCCGGAGGCCTGGACCGCCTGGCCGGCCGCGCCGCCGTCGTAGGAGTACACGGCGTAGACGCCCTTGATGTTCGGGTTCGCCTGGAGGGCGGCCTGAATGTCAGAGACGGCCGTGGCGACGTCCTGGTTGTCGTTGAGGGTCTGCACGACCTTGACGCCCGAGCCCGCGCACTGCTCGAACCCGGCGATCCGCTGCTGGGTGTTCGCCGCGGTCAGCGAGCCGCTGATCGCGACCACGTCGCCGGAACCGATGGCCTGGGTCATCGCCTTGCCCGCGTCGCAGCCCGCCGTGGTGTTCGGCGTGCCGATGTACAGCTGGGTCTTGGCGCTGGGCAGCGGCGAGTCGTAGGCGACCACGCTGACCCCCTTCGCCACCGCCTGCGCGATCGGCGTGGTGACCGACGCGGACGTCACCGCGCTGACGCCCCAGCCGGTGTAGCCCTGCGAGGTCAGCGTCTCGAGCAGCGAGACCTGGACACTCGCCGTCGAGGAGGTCGGCTCGGTGAACTCGCCGGTGGCGCCCTTGGCGCCGAGCCACTTCATGGCGGCGTTCCAGCCCGCCTTGGCCTCGTTCCAGTAGGACGCGTTGCCGTTGGTGATCATCGCGATCTTGACGCCGGACAGGCTCTTGCTGCCGATGGCGCTCTGGATCTTCGTGGTCAGCGCCTGCAGGTTCGCGTCGTTGAACGAGGAGGAACCCACGATGGAGCTGGCGCCGGAGCTCGCGGACGCCGACGCGGACGTCGACGCCGCGGCCGAGGTGGCGGCGGCGCTGCTCGCCGGGGCCGACGAGCTGCTGCTGCTGTTCGACGGGGAGGAGCAGGCCGCGAGCGCCAGCGCGCCAGCGGTGACGGCGAGGCCTGCCGCCATCTTTCTGTTCATTCGCAAATCTCCTTGTTTTGTTGTCGCGAGCACGGCCTGGATAAAGGCAGTCATCCATTTGCCAGGTGCTCTCGATGGAATTCCCTCGGCTGTACCGGGCGTATGGATTTGTTAGTCGATATCGCGAACGTATGTCGATCCGTGGGTCGTGTCAAGATCCATCAATCGTATCGTTACAATGGCGAGTCTTTGTGTAAGGAAAAAATAAAGTCCGCCCTGAGCAGGGAAAACTCGATACTTAATGACGGATGGCATACGGGAACACCGGGCCGCCGTGAGCTGCCAAAAAAACACTCTCAAGGCGGGTTCTCGTAAGAATTGACGGCGAAAGTGAGCACCGTTAATTCATTGCGGAGTGTCGTGTTAAAGGCCGTGAGGCCGGATGTCTCCGCGGGCGGGGATATTTTTCTCCCGGTGTCTGTATGCTGCTTTCCGAATAGCTCTCCTCTTGGGGCTCAGATGCCCCGTGCGAGTCGGTAGTAGGCGGCGTTCGCCCGGATCTCGGCCTCGAACGACCGCAGCGTGGTCGTCGAGTCGATCACCAGCAGTTCGGTGCCCGCCATGCGCGCGTAGTCCTCGAAGGCCTCGATTCCGACCGCGGTGGACATGACGGTGTGGTGCGCCGCGCCGGCGGTGAGCCAGGCGGCCGCGGAGGTGGCGAAGTCAGGGGCGGGCTTCCAGACGGCGCGGCCGACCGGCAGCTTCGGCAGCGGGGCGCTGGGCGGGACGAGTTCGACCTGGTTGGCGACCAGCCGGAACCGGTCCCGCATGTCAGACAGGGCAACGACCACCCCGGGGCCGGGGTCAGCGGTGAAGACCAGCCGGACGGGGTCCTCGCGCGCGCCGATGGAGAGCGGGTGGATCTCCAGCCGGGGGCGGGCGGTGGTGAGGGTCGGGCAGACCTCGAGCATGTGCGCACCGAGGATGCGCTCGTCGCCCGGGGTCAGGTCGTAGGTGTAGTCCTCCATGAGGGACGCGCCGCCGGGCAGGCCGGCCCCCATGACCTTGGCCGCCCGGACCGCGATGGCGGTCTTCCAGTCGCCCTCGGCGCCGAACCCGTAGCCGTCGGCCATCAGCCGCTGGACGGCGAGGCCGGGGAGTTGCCGCAGGCCGCCGAGGTCCTCGAAGCTCGTGGTGAACGCGGTGAAGTCGCCGGCCTCCAGGAAGGAACGCAGCCCGAGTTCGATCGCCGCGCCGTTACGCAGCGACTTGTGCCGTTCGCCGTCGGGAAGCAGTTCGGGCGCGACGTCGTAGAGATCGGCGTACTCGCTGACCAACTGGTCGATGCGGACGGCGGGGACGGCGTCCACCGCCGCCACCAGGTCGTTGACGCCCCAGGTGTTGACCTGGACGCCGAACACCGCCTCGGCCTCGGTCTTGTCGCCCTCGGTCACGGCCACGTAGCGCATGTTGTCGCCGAAGCGGGCGAGCTTCAGCGACCGCGTCGCCGCCCAGCCGGACGCGGCGCGGGCCCAGGTCGCCACCGAGGCGGTCACGCGCGGGTCGGACACGTGACCGGCGACGGTCTTGCGGGCCACGCCGAGCCTGGTCTGGATGTAGCCGAACTCCCGGTCGCCGTGCGCGGCCTGGTTCAGGTTCATGAAGTCCATGTCGATCTCGGCCCAGGGCAGCGCCACGTTCGCCTGCGTGTGCAGGTGCAGCAGTGGCTTGCCGAGCGCCTCGAGCCCGGAGATCCACATCTTGGCGGGGGAGAACGTGTGCATCCACGCCACGAGGCCGATGCACGAGTCATCCGCGCTGGCTTCCAGGCACAGCCGCCTGATGGCCGCCGTATCGGTGAGCACCGGCTTCCAGACCACGGACGCCGCGATGTCCGGCACGGCGTCGAGCGCCGCCGCGATCACCTGGGACTGGCTGGCCACCTGGCGCAAGGTCTCCTCGCCGTAAAGGCCCTGGCTGCCAGTGACGAACCACAGCTCGTGCGCGGGAGAGGTGCTCATGATGCGGGGGACTCCATTCGGGGTCAAAGTGAATTTTTGTCACAAGGTTCGGTGGATGACGGAAATAACGACTTTCCTGGCTGGCCGTAGACGTTCTGGTAGCGGTCGTAGAGGCGGTCGATATCGGCCGCGCCGATCGGCAGCGGCTCGCCGAGCTGACGGGCGATGTGCACGCTGCGGGCGACGTCCTCGCACATCACGGCCGCCTTGACCGCCGCGCGGGCGTCCTTGCCGATGGTGAACGGTCCGTGGCTGCGCATCAGCACCGCCGGCGAGCGGTGGCCGGAGAGGGTCTCGACGATCCCGCGCCCGATGGAGTCGTCACCGATCAGCGCGAACGGTCCGATCGGGATCTCACCGCCGAACTCGTCCCCCATCGCGGTGAGCACGCAGGGCACGGGTTCGCCGCGCGCCGCCCACGCGCAGGCGTAGGTGGAGTGCGTGTGCACGACGCCCCCGACCTGCGGCATATGCCGGTAGACGTAGGCGTGGGCGGCGGTATCACTCGAGGGGGAGAGGTCGCCTTCGACCACGGTGCCGTCCAGGTCGCAGACGATCATGGACTCCGGGGTC
>DAHWEX010000717.1 GCA_027326205.1 Actinomycetota bacterium | reverse complement strand
GCCAGGACCCCGAAGGAACTGCTACACCACCGGCCGACTCTGGTACTTCGTCGGCCTTCTTTTTCCGCGGGCCCGGCAGGGATACTGCCGAGGGCGCGGGGATCGCGGTTGCTTGACCGGAGACCACCTCGCAATCGATGTCCTGCGGTACCCGGGCTCTGGATTTCCGCCCGGGCGATCCTGACGGTGTTTAGCTCCTCCGTTCTTCCCTCGAGATGAATCACTTACTATGCGGTTACTGCGTACTGCTGCGAACCATGTGCTGGCCCGCGGGAGCAGCAGCCTCCGGCAGCCTGGCCCCGTCGCCGTCCTGCTCTGGGCCGGAACCCGACTGCTCAGCTTCCCGGTGCGCGCGTCCGCAGCCGACGCCTTTCACCGGGGCGGCGCCCTGCCTTCGCTGCCGCCCGGCAGTTCATCCCTGCCGGGCCCTTCTGTCTCTCTGGCTACGAGAGAAACTATACCCATGCAACCGTCCAATGTCTACTGCAGCAACCATAGATTTCCGACCTTTGAGGCGCGAGTAATTCCCTTGATCGTGCCGGGAGCACCCTCTCCCGAAGAGGCCGCATCTCCTCTCGCGGCTGCCCGGGTTCAAGCGGACCGGGCAGCGCAGGCCGTCGGCCAGCGCGGCGCCGCCGGCCCGGACGCCGGGGGCAGCAGCAACTCTGGGGCGGTGGCCGAGGCAACCGAGACTGCCTCGCGCGACGTGCCGGGGGACATCGCGGTCAAAAAAGGGGGCTGAGCAGCATCCCGTAGTGCCGGGCGGCGGGGTTCCTGGTGGAAGGGCCGCCGCTCGCCGCAGCCTGATCCAGTTTTGTACCTCGTGCTTTTCCCCAGACAGGGGGCGTCGGGCAGACGGTGCCTGGTACGCGGGCTGGCGCTCTGGTTCCGGGCCTGCGCGCTGTCATTCCCGGCTGCGAGCGCTGGCGCCGAAGCCCCAGCGCCGCACGCGCGGAGGTGCCGCACAGGGCGGGTCCGGCTACGTCGGAGAGGGCGGGCGCCATTCGCCGTCGTCCGGGGAGACCTGGGGCGGTGCCGGCGGGGGCGGAACCGGGGGCTGGCCGAAGGAGGCCGAGGCGATCGCGTCGAACTCTTCGTTCAGCCATTCCGGGTCGGTGCAGATCAGATCCGCGAACGCGGTTTCCGCTTCGTACGTGGCGAGGTCCATGCCGATCACACTCCTAGGAACCTGTATTAGCGTCGCCAGGTCAATGACCAGTACTCTTTTTCCTATAGCGCGCACTGCTGGAAACTGTCAAGTGCAGCCGAAGACCAGCGACCTGCGCTCATTCCCGGCGGTGTTGCCTGACCGGCGGACCCGGTGACCCGGACGACCCGGACGACACGACCGGGCGGGCGACTGAGGTCCTGGGCATGCAGCAGGCAGTCCTGCGCTCGCTGGACGCCACGGGCGCCGCCGCTGAACCCGTCGGCGGCTTGCCTTCGCCGCGCGGGTCAGGAACTGCTCGACCAGGGCGGCACCGCCGCCACCGAGACCCTGCACGGCATGATCCAGGTCAGCGCCGGCATCGTACCCGGTGACTCCGGCGGGCCGCTGGCCAGCGCCGCCGGGCAGGTGATCGGCATGGACACGGCCGGCAACAGCCTGCGCCTGACCGCCGGGCCGCCCCGTGACAACCCGGTACCCCTGCCCCAGGTGACCGCCGCCCCCGGCAACGCCATCTTCCTAGTATGCGGCATGAGAAAATCTAAGTCGATGCTTGTCAAGTATCCGTCGGCGGTGGTAATAATTTCCGTGAGCGTGACCCACAACCGACACCGCAAGGAGGCACCCATCATGCTCATGCGCACCGACCCGTTCCGCGAGCTGGACCGGATCACCCAGCAGGTCTTCGGTACCGCCGCCCGGCCCGCCGCGATGCCGATGGACGCCTACCGCCACGGCGACGAGTTCTTCGTCCACTTCGACCTGCCCGGCATCGACCCGGACTCCATCAGCCTGACCGTCGAGCAGAACGTGCTCACCGTCCGCGCCGAGCGCGTCCCGGCCCAGCCCGACGGCGCCGAGCTGCTGATCGCCGAACGGCCCTACGGCACCTACACCCGCCAGGTCTTCCTCGGCGAGACCCTCGACGCCGACAGGGTCGCCGCGGACTACGCCGTGGGCGTGCTCACGCTGACCATCCCGGTCCGGGAGGCCGCCAAGCCGCGCAGCATCCAGGTCACCAGCAGCGACCAGAAGCAGGCAGTCAACGCGTAACCCGCGAGGCCGGGCGGGCCGTCCCCACCCCAGACGGCCCGCCCGGCCTCTTGCCCGGCACCCGTCGCCCCCAGCAGCCGGGCAAAGACGAAAAAAGCTCCCGGATCCGAGCCGGGCAGCGGGAGGTCCAGCCGGCCGCAGTCCACGGCCGCGGTAAACGCCGCGGCGGCCCGCTGCCACGCGGGCAGCGGGTCCTCGCCGTCCGCCCCGAGATAGCCGGTCACGCGCCCAGCAGGTCGACGAGGTCG
>DAHWEX010000682.1 GCA_027326205.1 Actinomycetota bacterium | reverse complement strand
CGGCGCGGAGTACGAGGTGCACGCCGGCGACTCGCTGCGCGACGACCAGCTCGCCGACTACCTGGGGAAGGCCGCGGCCGTGGTGTGCGAACCGCCGTTCGACCGGCCGGACTGGCCGGCCGCGGAGCTGACCACGGACCCGCGCTGGGAGTTCGGCATCCCCGCGCCCCGGGACGGCGAACTGGCCTGGGTGCAGCACTGCTACGCGCACCTGCGGCCGGGCGGCGTCGCGGTCGTCGCCGTGTCGCGGCGGACCTGCGTCCAGCCGTCCGGCGAGCACATCAGGACCGCCCTCATCCGGTCGGGGGTGCTCCGGACCGTGGTCGCGCTGCCCCCGGGCATGAGCAGCGTGCCCGGCACCGACGTCTGCCTGTGGGAGCTGCGCCGCCCCGGCGGCGCGCCTGACCGGTCAGCGGTGCGCCTGGCCGACCTGTCCGGCCTCGCCGGCCCCGCCGACGTCCCGCTTGAGTTCGCCGCCTGGCGGCAACTGCTCGACGCCGGGGACCGGACGGTCGTGCGCGCGGTGGAGCGGCTGGAACTGCTCGACGAGGGCGCCTCCCTGCTGCCGTCCCGGTACCTGGCGCCGCGCGGCGAGGGGTCCGCGGCCGACCTCGCCCGGGTCACCGAGCGGCTGGCCGGCATCTACACCGCCGTCGGGCGGGGCCTCCCCCGGTTCGCCGCACCGAAGACCCCGGCCCGGCGGTCCTATGTCACGCTCGCGGAACTGGAACGGGCCGGGGCACTGACGATCAGGGCCCGGGACGACACCCCGCGCGCCGGTGACGTGCTGCTGCGCACGCAGGGGCGGATGCCGGTCGTCGCCACCGGGACGGCGGCCGACTCCGGGGTGGCCCAGGTGGTGGAGATCGACCCGGCCCGGCTGGATCCGCACTTCGTGGCCCTTTTCCTGCGCGGCGACGTCGCCGCGCTGCCGGTCGCGAATACGCTTGGCGCCATCAACCGAGACGACCTGCGCCGGTGCCGCATCCCCCGGCTGCCACTGGCGGAGCAGCGCGCCTACGGGGCCGCGTTCGCGCACCTTAACGAGCTTGAGCAGGCCCTGGCGCGGTTGTCGGACCTCAGTGCCATGGTGATCGAGCAGACCGTCGACAGCCTGACCACCGGTGCGGTGGCACCGGAGTACGCGGTACCGGATAAAAGGACAGGGGAGATGCGTCAGTGACATCGGGACCCAGCCATCAGAAGATGGCGGCCGAGATCTGGGCCGTCGCGGACCTGCTCCGCGGCGACTACAGGCGGCACGAGTACGGCCAGGTCATCTTGCCGTTCACCGTGCTGCGCCGCCTGGACGCGGTGATGGCCGCCACCCGGCAGGCGGTCAGGGACAAGGACGCCGCGCTGGCCATCCAGAACAAGGAGCGCCCGCTGCAGCTCGCCGCGAAGCTCCCCTTCTACAACACCTCCAGGCAGGACTTCGCCACGATCGCGGCCGACCCGGCCAACGTGGTGAAGAACCTGCGGGATTACACCGGCAAGTTCTCGGCGAACGTGCGGCGGATCCTGGAGCGGTTCGACTTCGACAACGAGATCACCAAGCTCGCCGAGGCGGGGCTGCTTTACAAGGTCGTCGGCCGGTTCGCCGCGATGAGGGACCTGGAGAAGCTGTCCAGCCACGACATGGGGTACGTGTTCGAGCACCTGATCCGGCTGTTCTCCGAGGCGTCCAACGAGACCGCCGGCGAGCACTTCACCCCGCGCGAGGTCATCCGCCTGATGGTGAACCTGCTGATCGCGCCGGACCGGGACACGCTCACCGGGGACGGCACGGTAATCAACGTCCTCGACCCGGCCTGCGGCACCGGCGGCATGCTGACCGCCGCCGAGGACAAGATCAAGGAGATCAACCCGAACGCCCGGGTGTTCCTCTTCGGCCAGGAGCTGAACCCCGAGTCGTGGGCGACCTGCGAGTCGGAGATGCTGCTGCGGGACCAGCCCGGGTCGATCTTCTTCGGCAACTCGTTCAGCAACGACGGGTACGCGGTCCGCACCGACGACGGCCCGCCGGCGAAGTTCGACTACATGCTGGCCAACCCGCCGTTCGGGGTGGAGTGGAAGAAGGTCAAGGACGAGGTCGAGGCGGAGGCCGGGCGCCCGGCCGGGCCGGCAAACCGGTTCAGCGCCGGGCTGCCCCGGATCAACGACGGGTCGTTCCTGTTCCTGCAGCACATGATCTCGAAGATGGAGCCGCCCGCGCCGATCGGCCAGGGCTGCCGGCTGGCGATCGTCTTCAACGGATCGCCGCTGTTCACCGGGGCGGCCGGGTCGGGAGAGTCGGAGATCCGGCGCTGGATCCTGGAGCGCGACCTGCTCGAAGGGATCGTGGCGCTGCCGGACCAGCTCTTCTACAACACCGGGATCTCCACCTACTTCTGGATCCTGTCCAACCGGAAGGACCCGGCCCTGGCCGGGAAGGTCGTGCTGCTCGACGCCCGCGACCAGTGGGAGAAGATGCGCAAGTCCCTCGGCGACAAGCGCAAGCAGGTCAGCGAGGACCAGCTCGCGCACATCACCAGGGTCTACGGTGACGCCCTGGCGATCGCCGCCGACCCCGGGCACCCGGACCACGGCCGGGTGAAGGTGTTCGACACCACCGACTTCGGCTACCACCGGATCACGGTCGAGCGGCCGCTGAAGCAGCGGTTCGAGCTCACCGACGACACCCTCGCGGCACTGTCCGAGTCCAAGGCCCTGGCCAAGTGGGAAGCACGGGACGTGTTCATCGCGGCCCTGCGGAGCTCGGTCGGCTCGGTCTGGTGGACCAAGCGGGAGGCCGAGCCCGGTCTGATCAACGCGGCCCGCTCCGGCGGGGCGCTGTGGCCGTCGAGCGCGCCGGTCCTGAAGGCGATCTGGGGCGCCGTGTCGGTGTCCGACCCGGACGGGGAGGTCCAGACGGCCAAGGGCAAGCCCCTGCCCGACCCCGACCTGCGCGACTACGAGAACGTGCCGCTGAACCAGGACATCGAGGCGTACTTCGCCCGCGAGGTCCGCCCCCACGTGCCGGACGCGTGGATCGACCACGAGAAGACCAAGGTCGGCTACGAGATCCCGTTCACCCGGCACTTCTATGTCTACACGCCGCCGAGACCGCTCGCCGAGATCGACGCGGAACTGCGCGACCTAGAGGCGCAGATCCAGAAGCTGCTAGGTGAGGTGACGGAGTAATGGCAATCCCTTGGCTAGGCGGGTACAGCGGTCCGACAATATCAGTCAAGCAATCATATGAACTCGTTCTCGGCAAGATGGAGCAGCCAAGACCCACCGAAGGTGATATCGAGGTTGAATACCTGAACTCCGGATGCCTTACGTGGGGGGGCGTCCAACCGAATCCGGGCAGGACAATGTGGGCTTCTCCTGCAGAAGTCCGGGAGCTTGCCATCAGGTCGGGCGATCTTCTGATATCAGAAGGCGGCGATGTTGGTAGAGCTGCCATCTACGACGGCAAACCTGGCCGGATATTCCAAAAATCGTTGCATCGAGCTCGCAGCTATCAAGGCAGCGACGTTCGCTTTCTTAAGTACTTGATGACCGCACTCCACGGCAGCGGCTGGCTCGATATCTTGTGCAACAAGGCGACTATGGCGCATTTTACTGCCGAGAAGCTTGGCGCGCTTCAAATCCCTGCCCTGCCAACGGATGAGCAGCGGCGGATCGCCGACTTCCTCGACGCCGAAACGGCCAGGATCGATGAGCTTGTTGGACTTCGAAAGCAACAATCCAGCCTGCTTAGCGCACGTTACAGCACGGCGCTCTCTGAACTGGTCACGCCGGGCATTGCCACTAGCAACCAACAGCACCCCCAATGGCCCTGGCTACCGGATACAATTCGAATAGCACGACTGGGCTATGCTGCACGAGTACAAACAGGAATAACCGTTGACAGCAAACGAGAGAGCACAGAGGACGACGATGAATATCCTTATCTGCGTGTAGCGAACGTTCAGGGAGAAGAGGTCGATCTGTCCGAGATCAAGACGATTACTGTGCCACGATCGCTGGCTAAGCGCTCGACCTTGCTTTCAGGAGATCTCGTAATGACTGAAGCCAATGGCAACCCGGATAACCTAGGCCGTGGAGCGGTGTGGCATGGCGAGATCCCGGGAATGACACACCAGAATCATATTTTTGCCATCCGCGCCGATCGGTCCAAGCTGATTCCGGAGTACGTTTCAGCGCTACTCGCATCGACACACGGGCGTCGTTACTTCCGTATTACTTCCACACAAGTCGGCATTGCCACTACAAGCAGTTCAAAAGTTCTTGACTTTCCAGTTCCCGTGCTCACGCTACAAGAGCAGCGAAATATCGTGCAACTGTGCG
>DAHWEX010000645.1 GCA_027326205.1 Actinomycetota bacterium | reverse complement strand
CTGAATCCGGCCGGCCCGGATACGACCCTGTCGTACAGGCCGGCACCGGAATCATGGAGCTGACCGGCTACCCGGACGGCCCGCCAGCACGCCTCGGCATCGGCGCGGTCGACCTGGGGACCGCTCTGTGGGCGGCGATCGGCATCCAAGCGGCCCTCGCCAACCGGGCCAGCCACGGGGAAGGCGCCCTCATCGAGGCGAGCCTTTTCGAGACGTCCGCCTGGTGGCTTTCCTACCACCTGATCGGCTACCTCGGCACCGGGGCTACCCCGCAAAGGCAGGGAACCGGCACGCCATTCATCGCCCCGTACGAGGTGTTCGCAACAGCGGAAGGCGACCTCTTCATCGGCGCGGGAAACGACCGCCTATTTCACGCGCTGGCCGATGAACTCGGCCTGCCCGAATTGCGGGACGACCCCCGTTACGGCTCCAACGAGGCGCGAGTCGCCAACAGGGCCGGCCTGCGCGCCGCAATCCAAAAAGCGCTCCTCGGCCACCCCGCAACAGCATGGGAGACGCGCCTCAACAGCCGTTCCGTCCCGTGCAGCGCGGTCCGCACCGTCGCCGACCTCGCGGCAGACCCGCAACTTGCCGCCCTTGAGCTCCTAACGTCCTACCCGCACCCGCAGATCCCCGATCTCCGGCTGATCGACATGCCGGTCAGCGCAGGCAAGCGCCGCGCCGCCCACCGTTACCCGCCTCCGCTACTCGGCGAGCACACCGACCAGGTCCTGGCCGAACTCGGCATCGACGACACGCGGATCCGCGAACTGCGCAGCAAAGGAATAATCGCATGAAGGCAGCCGACCCAGCAGGCGCCCCCGGTAGCGCGGCACCCGAGAGAAGGATCATCCAGCGCGGACTCTACTTTGAAGAATTCGAAGAGAACGCCGTGTATGTCCACAGTCCGGGACGGACCGTATCTGAGGCCGACAACATCCTGTTCTCCACGCTCACGATGAATACGCAGTCCCTGCATCTCGATGCTGAATGGGCCAAGCGAACCGAGTTCGGCGAACGCCTGATCAACAGCATGCTAACCCTGTCAGCGCTGGTCGGAACGTCCGTCGCCCAGCTCACGCAAGGCACCGTTGTCGCCAATCTCGGCTTCACGGAGGTGAAATTCCCGAACCCGATGCGAGCAGGCGACACGATGAGGTCCGAGACCCGGCTCCTGTCCAAGCGCCTGTCGCGAAGCCGCGCGGGCCAGGGGGTCGTCGAACTCGAGCACATCGCGCGGAACCAGCGGGACGAGATACTCGTCGTCGCCACCCGGACGACCCTGGTGCTCTGCTCGCCCATCCATCCCTAAGTGCTCCAGGGGGACGAGTGTACGCTTTAGCGTTCATCCATCAGCCCGAGGTAAGGGAACAGGCATGCCGGGACACAACGCAGGGCCGCCGCGCGAGCGGAACCCGATCGCTGCCCTCACCCGGGTTCTGGGCGCCATGGCCGCCATGGACCAGCGGACCGTCGGCCTGCGCGAACTCGCGAGAATGCTCGGCGCGCCCCCGAGCTCGGTCCAGCGGACCCTTGAATCCGCGGAAGAGCTGAGCCTTGTCGCCTCCAGCGGAGGGCAGTGGGAACTTGGCTGGGAGCTATTCCGGCTGGCCTCGATCGTCCAGGCCAAGCACCCGTTCCAGGGCGCCGCGACGGTTCTCGACGAACTCAGCGCGCACACTGGGGAGACCGCGCTCCTGGTCGTGTACGACGCCCGCCGCCGCGAGCGGATGTTCGCTGCCGCATCGCAAAGCCGCCAGAGCGTCCGGTTCGTGCCGGAACTCTTCAGCTGGCTGCCGATGCACGCCGGCGCGAGCGCGCTCGCGATCCTCGCCTACCGCCCGGACGAGGAGCGACAAGCCCTCTACGCCCAGGGGGCACCGCCCGTAACGCCGACCACTTCTCCGGAGGCAGTGGAGTCAGCGCTCGACGAGGTGCGCAGAAACGGCTACGCCGTAACTCATGACGGCGTCTACCTTGGAGCGAGCGGAGTAGCCGCGCCTATCTTCACGGGATCCGCCGTCACCAGCAGCGTCGCCGTCATCGTGCCGAAGCAACGGTTCAACGACGCCCATGAGGCAGCCATCGTCGTACACGTGAAAGCGGCCGCACAGTCCCTGGAGCAACGCCTTGGCGACCCGTCGTCGGGGCTAACGGCGGTCCCCCCAGCGAGAACCCACGGCGACACCGAATCTCGCGGGAGTTGACCGGCGGACGCTTTCACGAGCCCGCTTGGTATCGTCGCTGACGATGAGGGCCGGCAGGCAGCGCACGTCAAGCCCGGCACGGACAGCGCGGCCCGCCCGCCGCCCGTGAAAACCCACCGGTTACGCCGACCGTCCTGCGGCACCCGCGCCCGCTCGCTACACGTCCCCGGACCCCGCAACGCAACGGTCTGCAGCGCTACAAGGTGACACGTACCGGGGCAGAGAAGAACGGCCCGCTGGCGGGGGAATTCGCAGCTAGCGGCCCGTTTCAGCAGGTGGTGGCGGGTGGCGCGTGTACCGGCCGAGGGGACAGCTGGTCGTCGCGGACAACGTGGTCTCCATGTGGGGCGTCGCCACCGGCGCGGCCAGCTCGATGCCCGAGGCGTGGACACGGCACGGCGCGGGTGTCGGGTTCGGGAACTGCGCCCGGATCACCGTGCCGGTGGCACCTGACCTGGGGTTTCGCCGCTCGGCGGGCAGGCCAGTCGGCCGCGACCAGGCCGAGCGCGGCGGCCACGATCAAGAAGATCGCCAGAGTGGAGTACGGGACGGACGTCTCGGTAATCCCTTGCTGTCGCAGCGACGCCACCAGCGCGAGTCCCATCGGGGTGCCGATGACGATCCCGAGGACGGCACCGAAGATCGACAGGATCACGGCTTCGGACCTGATCATCGAGCGGACCTGACGCCGTCTCATGCCGACCGCGCGGAGCAGGC
>DAHWEX010000644.1 GCA_027326205.1 Actinomycetota bacterium | reverse complement strand
CAGGGTGCTGATCGCTGGGCACGACGGCGGGACAGGTGCCTCCCCGCTGTCCTCGATCCAGGCTGCGGGGGTGCCCTGGGAGATCGGCCTCGCCGAGACCCAGCAGACGCTGCTGCGCAACAGGCTGCGCGACCGGATCGTCGTGCAGGTGGACGGCCAGCTGAAGACCGGCAGGGACGTGGTCATCGCCGCGCTGCTCGGCGCGGAGGAGTTCGGCTTCGCGTCAGCCCCGCTGGTGGTATCCGGCTGCGTCATGATGCGGGTGTGTCACCTCGACACCTGTCCCGTCGGCATCGCCACCCAGAACCCCGAGCTGCGCAAGCGGTTCTCCGGCAGACCCGAGTTCGTGGTCAACTTCTTCGAGTTCATCGCGGAAGAGGTCCGCGAGTACCTCGCGGCGCTCGGCCTGCGCTCGATCGCCGACGCGGTGGGGCGGGTCGACCTGCTCGACACCGCCCTCGCGGTCTCGCACTGGAAGGCGGAAGGGCTCGACCTCACCCCCGTCCTGCACGCGCCGCAAGGGCCGGCCGACGGCCCGCTCCGCCAGGTCACCGCGCAGGACCACGGCCTGGACAAGGCCCTGGACAACACGCTCATCCAGCTCGCCGAGGGGGCGCTCGAAGAGGGCCTGCCGGTCCACCTGGACCTGCCGATCCGCAACGTCAACCGGACCGTCGGCACCATGCTCGGCTACGAGGTGACCAGGCGGTGGGGCGGCGAGGGCCTGCCGGCCGACACGATCGACGTCGCGTTCACCGGGTCCGCCGGGCAGTCGTTCGGCGCGTTCGTGCCGCGCGGCATCACCCTGCGGCTCATCGGCGACGCGAACGACTACCTCGGCAAGGGCCTGTCCGGCGGCCGGCTGATCGTCGCCCCGGCCCCCGACGCGCCGTTCGAGGCGGAGACCCAGGTCGTCGCCGGCAACGTCATCGGCTACGGCGCGACCGCGGGGGAGATCTTCCTGCGCGGCGTGGTGGGCGAGCGGTTCTGCGTCCGCAACTCCGGGGCGCTGGCGGTCGCGGAGGGCGTCGGCGACCACGGCTGCGAGTACATGACCGGCGGCCGTGTGGTGGTCCTCGGGCCCACCGGGCGGAACTTCGCGGCCGGCATGTCCGGCGGCATCGCCTACGTGCTCGACCTCGCGCCCGCCCGGCTCAACCGGGAAATGGTGGACGTCGACCCGCTGGAGGAGTCCGACGCCGAGTTCCTGCGCGACGTGGTGTCCCGGCACCACGCCGAGACCGGCTCGGCGGTGGCCGCCCGGCTGCTGGCGGACTGGACCGCGGCCGTCGGCCGGTTCGCCAAGGTCATGCCGCAGGACTACAAGCGGGTCCTCGCCGCGGCCTCGGCCGCCGAGCGCGAGGGCCGGGACGTCAACGAGGCCGTCATGGCCGCGGCTCACGGTTAGCCCGTGGTCAGGAAACGGAGCGGAGCACATCATGGGTGACCCCAAGGGCTTCTTGAAGACTGCCCGCGAGACGCCGCGCCGGCGTCCCGTCGACGTCCGGATCACCGACTGGCGCGAGGTCTACGAGCCGTTCGCGGCCGAGCGGACCGAGCGGCAGGCGGCCCGGTGCATGGACTGCGGCATCCCGTTCTGCCATAACGGCTGCCCGCTCGGCAACCTCATCCCCGAGTGGAACGACCTCGTCTACCGGGGCGACTGGGCCGGCGCCGCCGACCGGCTGCACGCGACGAACAACTTCCCCGAGTTCACCGGCCGGCTGTGCCCGGCGCCGTGCGAGTCGGCCTGCGTGCTCGGCATCACCGATTCCCGGGGAAACACGGGCGAGCCGGTCACGATCAAGCAGGTCGAGGTCGAGATCATCGACCGGGCGTGGGCCGACGGCGGCGTCGTGCCCCTGGTGCCGCGGACCCGCACCGGGTTCACGGTCGCGGTCGTCGGCTCCGGCCCCGCCGGGCTCGCCGCCGCGCAGCAGCTCACCCGGGCCGGGCACCAGGTGACGGTCTTCGAGCGCGACGACGCCGTCGGCGGGCTGCTCCGCTACGGCATCCCCGAGTTCAAGATGGAGAAGCGGCACCTGGACCGGCGGCTCGCCCAGATGGAGGCCGAGGGCACCCGGTTCGCCGCCGGCGTCCCGGTCGACTCCAAGGCGCAGCTTGACGGCTTCGACGCCGTCGTCCTGGCCGGCGGCGCGCGGGTCGCCCGCGACCTGCCCGTGCCTGGCCGCGACCTGTCCGGCGTCTACCAGGCGATGGAGTTCCTGCCGCTGGCCAACCGGCACGGGGCGGACGCGCCGGTCAGCGCGGCGGGCAAGCACGTGGTGATCATCGGCGGCGGCGACACCGGCGCGGACTGCCTCGGCACCGCGCACCGCCAGGGGGCCGCGTCGGTCACCCAGCTGGAGATCATGCCCCGGCCGCCGAAGGCCCGGGCCGAGAACCAGCCGTGGCCGACCTACCCGATGATCTTCCGGGTCTCCTCCGCGCACGAGGAGGGCGGCGACCGCGTGTACGCCGTCTCGACCACGAAGTTCGTCGGCGACGCCGGCGGCGCGGTCCGCGCGCTGCGGCTGACCGAGGTGGCCTTCGAGGGCGGACGGTTCGCCCCGGTGCCGGGCACCGAGCGCGAGCTGCCCTGCGACCTGGCGTTCCTGGCCATGGGCTTCACCGGCGCGGAGCGTCCGGGCCTGCTCAGCGACCTCGGGGTGGAGTTCGACGCGCGCGGCAACGTGGCCCGCGACGCCCGCTACCAGACCACGGTCCCCGGCGTGTTCGTGGCCGGCGACATGGGCCGCGGCCAGTCGCTGATCGTCTGGGCGATCGCCGAGGGCCGCAGCGCCGCGTCCCACGTCGATCAGTACCTCCGGGCCCTGCCCCGCCCGGCCCTCCCCGCCCCGGTCGCCCCCACGGCCAGGCCCCTGGTCTGAGCCGCGGCCGCCCGCGGCGGCCCCCGGCCCCCGGGGCCGGGGGCCGCCGCGCTCGCCGCCGGGCCCGGTCCGCGCATAACGACCGGGTGACTGTATTCGCCTGAACGAGTGGCTAACGGCACAATGTGTAGCCTTACTCACGTTGGCTCTTGGGCAGGGGAGCGGCGGATGACTCACGCTGGGGTGCGCGCCGGCAGGCCGGGCGGCACCGGGCTGGCTGGCACAGGGCCGCCTGGCACAGGGCTGGCTGGCACCGGGGCGGCCCGCCGGAGCAGGCGGCGCCCGGTTGAGTGGGCGACGACACCCGGGCGCCTGTGGCTGCTGCTGGTCGGCATGGTCACGCTCAGCCTCGCCTGGGGGGCGCTGTCCTCGTTCACCGCCGTGCGGTACTCGTCGTCGGCGTCCGCCGTGGTGACCACGCGCGAGCGGCTCAGCCTCGACGCGCAGCAGATCTACTCGGACCTGTCGGACGCCAACGACGCCGCCGCGACGGCCTTCCTGGCCCCCGGGCCGGAGCCCGCGGCCACCAGGACGCGGTACGCCCGCGACATCTCCGCCGCGAGCGCCGGCATCGAGCAGGTGACCGCGCTGGGCGGCGGCGGCACCGGGACGGCAGGGCAGGACCTGGCCGTGCTCGCGCAGGACCTGCCCGGCTACACCCAGGAGATCGGCGACGCCGAGGCCGACAACCGGGTGGGCCTGCCCGTCGGCGCGGCCTACCTGCGGGAGGCGTCGGGGCTCATGCGGGGCGGCACGGCCGAGCTCACCCCGCAGGGGCCCGGGCTGCTCCCGGCGGCGCAGGACCTGTACGCGGCGGAGAACGCGAGCCTCAAAAACGGCAGCGCCCAGGCGACCGGGCTGCCGCTCGTGCTGGTCACCCTGGTCGCCGGCCTCGCCGCCGGCTACCTGCTCTACCGGGCGTCGCGCTGGCTGCACGGCCGCACCAACCGGGTGGTCAACGTCGGCCTCGCCGCCGCCGGGATCCTGCTCGCCGTCTCGCTGACCTGGCTGGCCGCCGCCTACCTCGGGGCCAGGAGCGACCTGCTCGCCGCGCAGGCCCGGGGGTCGGCGACCGTCGAGGCGGTCGCCAACGCGACGATCGCCGTGCAGGAGGCGCACGCCGACGAGAGCCTCACGCTGATCGACAACACCGGGAACGACAGCTACCAGAAGGACTACGCGGCGCAGGTGCAGGCGCTGGGGCCGGGGTCCGGCACGCTGCTGTCGGCCGCCGCGTCGGCGGCCGCGGGCACCCCGGCCGGCCCGGCGGTGACGGCGGCGGTCAGCGACGCGAAGGCATGGTTCGCCGACCACGTCACGCTGCGCACGCTCGACACCCACGGGCAGCACCAGGCGGCCGTCGCGTCGGCCCTCGGCACCGGGCCGAACGCGGCCGGGACGGCGTTCGCGCGGCTGTCGGACGACCTCGCCGCCGCGATCCACCGCGACCAGGCGGTCTTCAACTCCACCGCGCCCGCGGCGGCCAGCGCCTACACCGCCGTGGCGGGGGTCACCGTCGCGGCGGGGCTGCTCATGGCGGCGGCGTGCGCCTGGGGGCTGAGCCGCCGCCTCGCGGAGTACCGATGACGGCGCCAGCCGGCGGCACTGACCGGGAACCAGGCCGCGACCGCCGCGTCGCGCACAGAAGGGCGCGTGCTCTGATGGCAGCTTCTCCGCATCGCGCACGGCGGCCGGGCCGCGGCGGCCCGCGCGCGGTCCCGCTCGCGCTGGCCGCGCTGGCGCTCGCCGCCGTGGCGGCCGGGTGCGCCGCCGCGCCC
>DAHWEX010000624.1 GCA_027326205.1 Actinomycetota bacterium | reverse complement strand
GTCAGCGCCCAGGCCAGCGTGGCCGAGTACCTGACGCGGGACGACCCCAAGGCCGCCGCCGCGCTTCATGGCATCAGCCTCCACTCACGCCAGGCGCTCGACGAGCTGCGGGCCACGGTCGGGCTGCTGCGCGGCGACGGCGACAACTCCGACGACGCCCGTGCGGGGCACTCCACCCCGGGCATCGATAAGCTCGGCGAGCTCGCCGGCGGGTGCCGCTCCGCGGGCACGGGCGTGTCGCTGGCGGCGCAGGGCGTTCCCGTCGAGCTCCCGCCCGGCGGGGAACTGGCGGTCTACCGCATCGTGCAGGAATCGCTCACCAACGCGGCCAAGCACGCGCCCGGCGCGGCCGCCGACGTCACCCTGCGCTGGCACCCGGACCGGCTCGAGCTGGCGGTCACCAGCGGCCCCGCCCCGGGCCGCGAGCCCGGGTACCGGGGGCCGGGCACCGGACACGGCATCACCGGCATGCGGGAGCGGGCGCGCAGTTGCGGGGGCACGCTGACCGCGCGGCGCACCCCGGACGGCGGCTTCGAGGTCCGGGCGGCCATCCCCGTGAAAGGAATCTCCGCGTGACTATCCGCGTCGTGCTCGCCGACGACCAGGCGCTGCTGCGGGCCACGTTCCGGCTGCTGCTGGACTCCGAGCCGGACATGGAAGTGGTGGCCGAGGCCGGAACCGGGGCCGAGGCCGTCGCGCGGGCGCGGGAGCATCGGGCCGACCTGGTGCTGATGGACATCCGCATGCCCGACATGGACGGGATCGAGGCCACCAGGCGGATCACCGGCGACGAGTCCCTGGCCGGGGTCAAGATCCTGATGCTCACCACCTACGAGACCGACGACCTGGTGGTAGCCGCGCTGCGGGCCGGGGCGAGCGGCTACCTGGGCAAGGGAGCCGAGGCCGCCGTGCTCCTCGACGCCATCCGCACGGTGGCCGCCGGAGAGTCCCTGCTGTCGCCGGCCGCGACCACCGCGCTGATCGGCCGGTTCCTGACCCGGCCCGATCCTCCGCGGGGACGGCTGGCGGCCGGCCTGTCCGAGCTGACCGCCCGCGAGCGCGAGATCACCACCCTGGTCGGTGTCGGCCTGTCGAACGAGGAGATCTCCAGCCGGCTGTTCATCAGCCCGGCCACCGCCAAGACCCACGTCAACCGCGCGATGATGAAAGTCGGTGCCCGCGACCGCGCTCAGCTGGTCGTCTTCGCCTACGAGACGGGCCTGGTCGCCCCGCGGCGGCCGTGAGCCCCCGGCCGTGCCACCCAGCCTCGCACCGTCCAGGACAGCGCCAGGTACCTGACCGCGCTATCCGAAGGGCCGCCGCTTGCCCGCCCGAGGTCCTGCCCGGAATCATCCCGAACGAGTGGGGGGTGGCCCGGGTCGGAAAGCCGCCGCGCGGGCCCGGGGCTTACGTGACGGCCCCAGGGCCGCCGTCACTCGGCGGTGACCACGGTCTCGGCCGGCTGGCAGCCGGCCGCGGAGGCGGTCAGGCGGATCTTGCCCGGGCTGGTCGGGCGCAGGACGGCGAGGGCCCGCCCGTCATAGGTCCGCCGCTCGGTCGCGTCGAACCTTTCCTCGGTCGAAGGGCTGGCGCTGCCGAACCCGAGCAGGACACCCTGCCCGGAGACCTCAACCCGCACCGGCCGGTCGCTCCCGGTCCAGCAGGTGCCGGCCGGGTCGGTCAGGGTGAGGGCGACGTAGGCGAGAGCGGTGCCGTCCGCCGTGATGACCTGCCGGTCGGCCTCGGCCCGCAGCAGCACCGGACCGGCCGCCGACCGCAGCAGGTCGCGGCCGGTCTCCACGCCGCCGGCGTAGGCGATGGCGGTCAGTTCACCCGGCTCGTACACCGTCTCGAACTCCGCCCGGAACCGGTGATCCCGGCCGGCTTTCCCGCGCCCCAGAGAACGGCCGTTGACGAGCAATTCCACCTCGTCGGCGTCGCTGTAGACCTCGACCGTGACCGGTTCTCCTTCCGACCCCGGCCAGGTCCAGCTGGCGATGGAGTCGCTCCACGCCCACGGTGACCCGGCGAAGGTCCGGCCGTGATTCTCCGGCCGCTGGACGGCCAGGTACGGTCGGCCGCGCAAGCCGAAGACGATCTCCCGGTAGTAGGAGGCCGGCCGCCGGTAGCCGGTGATGTCGATATCGCCGCAGCCCGCCAGCAGGTACGGGAACGGCGCCGCGAAGTCCGGCCGCCGCCCGTCCGCGGCCGCGTACTCCGGGCGGCCGATGCCGGCTTCGCCCAGGTAATCCCAGCCGGTCCAGGTGAAGTCCCCGAGGACGTGGCTGTACTGCTTGACCAGCTGCCAGGTGCCGTCGATGCGGGTGGGGAAGGTCTCGCTGCCGACGATGACCCGGTTGGGGAACAGCTCCCGGTCGAGCGCGTAGCGGGCCTCGGCGTAGTTGAGGCCGGCCACGTCCAGCACGCTGAACGACTCGGCGGTCCGCCTGGTTACCAGGTCGGAGGCGCTGATCGCGTTCATCGCGTCGCCGGCTTCGGCCATCTGGGTGTTGACGCCCGCCCCCTCGCTGGCCCGTGCGCGCATCGCGGCCAGGTCGCCCAGCACCGCGAGCATGCCGTTAACCGCGTTGGTGACGAAGCGCGTGCCGTCCAGGGAGCGGACCTTCTCCGACAGCTTCCGTCCCCAGGCGGCGCCAGCCGGCGACCCGGCCTCCGGGATCTCGTTGCCGATCGAGTAAAGGATGACGCTGGGGTGGTTGACGTCCTTGGCGACCATCGCCTCGATGTCGCGCTCCCACCACTGGACGAAGTCCAGGCTGTAGTCGAAGTCGCTCTTGGCCGCGGTCCACACGTCGAACGCCTGGTCCATCACCAGCACGCCGAGGCGGTCACAGGCGTCAAGCATTGCCCTGCTCATCGGGTAGTGGGACATCCGGATCGCGTTGAAGCCCGCCTCCCGGAGGATCTCGACCCGGCGCTCCTCGGCTCGGGGATGAGCCGCCGCGCCCAGGACCCCGTTGTCGTGGTGCACGCAGGCGCCGCGCAGCTTGACCGTCTGGCCGTTGATCCGCAGGCCCCGGTCCGGGTCGAGCTGCAGCGAGCGGATACCGAAGGTGACCGCCTCCGCCTCCGTCTCGATGTCGTCGCCCGTCAGCGTCACGTTAGCGGTGTAGCGTGCGGGCGAGTCCGGGCCCCAGAGCTGCGGCGACCGCACGTACAGCCGCTGCCGTACGGTGGCGGGCTCGCCGGGGAGCACTGAGACCCGCGCGCTGTCGGCCGCGACGACGGTCCCGGCGGGGTCGCGGAGCTCGGTGGCGAGGACGGCGGTCCTGATCGTGACCGAATCGTTCTCCACCTTGGTGGCGACCTCGACGACGGCCCGTTCGGGGTCGATGTCGGGCGTGGTCACCCGGACGCCGTCTGGCCCTATCCGCACCAGGCCGCCGCTCAGCAGCCAGGCGTCCCGGTAGATGCCCGCGCCGGTGTACCAGCGGGAGTCCCGGTGCGCCCGCGCCTCAACCCGTACCTCGTTGTCTGCCCCGAACCGCAGGAACCGGCCCGCGTCGATCCGGAACAGCGAGTACCCGTAGGGGCGCTGCCCGGCGTAACCGCCGTTGACGTAGACCATCGCGTCCCGGTACACGCCCTCGAACTCAACGAAGACCCGCTTGCCCCGGTACCCCGCAGGGACGGCGAAGACCTTGCGGTACTCGAAGGCGCCCCCGGGGAAGTAGGCAGCGGCAGCGCCTTCCCGCGCGGCCGGGCCGTCGGCGGCGGTCCGCTGCTGCCCGATCATCGCGTCATGCGGCAGCGTCACCGGCTGGTAGGGCGCGGGAACGCCGCCCAGTTCCGCGAACGGGTTCACCCGGGGCCGGAACTCCCAGCCGTCGTTGAAAGGCACGCGGATCATGAATCCTCATTCCGGAGCGGACGCGTCGGGGCTCCGCTGGCCAGCGATGCCCTCACGGCTGGCTCGAGCCGGTCTCCGATCTGGGTAATGCGCATTACTTACCATGAGGTGCCACATCACGGCAACTCCGGCGAGGCGGCTGGCAGGGAGCGCCGGGCAGTTGCCGACGGGGACTTCGGCGGTCGGCTGGCCAGGCACTATGCTGATGAGGGCCGGCCTGGCAGGCATTCCCGTGGACGAGTAGGCCATGACGCGACCCGCGAAACGCATCACCAGCACCGACGTCGCGCGCGTGGCCGGAGTCTCCCAGACCACCGTGAGCTTCGTGCTGAACGACAAGCCCGGGCACTCCATCCCGGAGGCAACCCGGCTCCGCGTCCTCGAGGTCGCCCGGCAACTCGACTACCGGCCGCATGCCTCCGCGCGCGCCCTTGCCGCCGGGCGCAGCGACATCGTCCTGCTCTCCCTCCCCGACCTGCCCATGGGCGGGGCAATCACCCGCTTCGTCGAGGAAATGGCCGCCGCCCTGGCCGATCACGGCCTGACACTGGTGACCCACCTCGCGGGGGCCCGCGGCCGTCCGCTGGCAGATGTCTGCGCGACGGTGAACGCCCTGGCGGTGATCGGGCTCACCTCGTTCGACGACGACACCGCGCAGGCGCTCTACCGGGCGGGCGCCGACGTCGTCCTCCCTACCCGCTTCAGCCATTCCGCGGCGGGCCTCCCGGTCGGGCGGCTCCAGGCCGGGCACCTGATCGCCCGGGGGCACCGCCGGATCGGCTACGCGCTGCCGGCCCACCCCGGCCTGCGGGAAATGGCTGCCGACCGGCTGGAAGGCGTCGTGGCAGCCTGCGCCGACGCCGGCCTCGAGCCACCGGTCGCGGTCGGCACGAGCCTGGAGGTGGACGCGGCGGCAGCGGCGGTCGCGCAGTGGGCGGGCAACTCGGTGACCGGCGTGTGCGCCTTCAACGACGAGACCGCGCTCGCGGTGCTGGCCGGCCTGCGGGAGCAGGGCCTGTCCGCTCCGGGTGACCTTGCCGTCGTCGGGGTAGACGACATCCCCGTCGCGCGGCTGGCGGCCCCGCCGCTCACCACAGTCAGCTTCGACCTGCGTCACGCGGCCCGCGGCCGGGCGGAGGTGATCATGGCCGCCCTGGCGGGCCGCGAACCCGGCCTAGTCCACCGGGAAGAGTGGCGGCTCATCCGGCGCGCGTCCGCCTGACGCCCGCCGGGAGCCGCGGGCGGCCCGCTCGGCCGCGACGGCGACCTGGCTGCGGGTGCTGGTGGTCATCGGGTCAGGCCTCCGGGATCTCGCGGCCGAAGTTCTCCAGGGTGATGGCGTCTGGTTCGGGGCCGCCCCGCTTGCCGGTGCCGAGCCCGTCGATGACGGCGGTCTCCTGCGCGGTGAGCTCGAAGCCGAAGACGCCGAAGTTCTCGGCGATGCGGTGCGGCTTGGCCGACTTCGGGATGACCTGGCGGCCTTCCTGGATGTGCCAGCGCAGCATGACCTGGGCGGGGCTCTTGGCGTGGGCCT
>DAHWEX010000584.1 GCA_027326205.1 Actinomycetota bacterium | reverse complement strand
TACGTCATCGGGCCGCCCGACGTCGGCGACGAGCTACCCGGGCTGCGGCTAGTGCCGTTCAGCCTCGGCGCGTTCATCGGGGACCTGCTGCCCGCCGACGTCTTCGTCCTGGCCCACGGGGAGCAGGAAGCACCTCTAAAGGACAACAACAGGCTGATCATGGCCATGTCGCTAGGCGTGCCATCAATCGTGTCTCCCAGCCCCGCCTACCTTGAGGTGCTCACCGGACTCGGGCTGGACTGGCTGGCCTGCCGGCCAGGAGAAGTCGGCGAGCGTCTGGCCCAGCTTGCCGACCCATCTGTCCGGAGTGAGGTCGGTCGGATCGGCTTCGAGCACGCGTGGGCGAACTACCGGCCGGAGCGATGCGCAAGCCTCTTCGCCAGCGTCTTGGACGCCGTACGAGTCCAAGCATCATGACGGCGCGGCCGACGCGCGTGTGCATCGTCAACCCGTTCGGGTACGAGCTGTTCGATCCCGCTGCGCGGGCATCCAAGATATTCGGCGGGGCCGAGGTGCAGCTTTACTACCTGGCCAGGGCGCTGGCAGCGCGGGACGAGTTCGCCGTCTCGATGATCGTGGAGCGCCCGGAAACCGGGGCGGACCCACTACGCGAGGGCGTCGAGATGATCACCGTCCCCCGGGAAGGCCGGCACTTCGCCCGGCTCCGGGACCGGATCCCGGTCCCGTCGCCCGCCTACCTGGCCGCCATGCGCCGGGCCGACGCGGACGTCTACCTCCAGCGCGGCGGGGCCGTGCTGACGGGCGACGTCGCGCTTCACTGCCGCCTGGCCCACCGCCGTTTCGCGTTCATGGCCGCGCACGACTGGGACTGCGACCGCCACCACCAACGCGGACGGCAGTACCTTGCCGGGGCCTATTACTTCGCCGCACTGCGCCGCGCCGACCTTGTCTACGCCCAGTCAGACTTCCAGCGCAGTCAGATGGAGCGCTACCACGGAGTATCCAGCACGGTTCAGCGGACGGTCTACCCGGCCGCAACTGGTGCCGCCGCCGGGCAGCGTGAGCACGTGCTCTGGGTCGGACGGTGCCTGGACTGGAAGCGGCCTACGGCGTTCCTGGACCTTGCCGAGGGCCGCCCCGACGTGCCCTTCGTGATGGCCTGTGCCGCGCACGAGGGGGCACGCGCCCTGTACGACGCGGTAGCCGTGCGCGCTAGCAGGATGCCCAACGTGCAGTTCCTCGGGTTCGTCCCGTTCGCCGATACCGAGGACCTATTCCGCCACGCCCTCGTCTTCGTGAACTCCTCGACGGCGGAGGGCTTCCCGAATACCTTCGTCCAGGCGGCGCGCGTCGGCACGCCGGTCCTGTCGCTGGAGGTCAACCCGGACGGCATTCTGCAGTCGGCGGGCTTCGGTGCCTGCGCTGACGGAGACCCAGCAGTGCTCGCCAGGCAGCTCGACCGTCTCCTCGACGACAGCCAGACGTGGGAGCGGCAGTCGGCCAACGCCTACGAATATTTCCAGCGGGAACACGACATCGAGGCCCTGCTACCGCCCTTCGCGCGCTCGCTGCTGAGCTTGCGGAGCCGATGACTACCGCGAGCCGTGCGGAGCCTTCCCTGTTACGGGTTCTGTTTTGCAAGGCACGTCTGCGCATGGCAAGATGAACGCGTGTCTCACCGCGCGTTCCGATTTACCAGCCCCCGGGTCGCCGGCGGGCCGTGTGCGCTGAGCTGAGGGTTCCTTTCCCCCGCTGCGAAACCGGTCCGTGGCCGGTCCCGGGGTTCTGACTGCCCACTGGCCGGATGGCCTTCCGGCTGGCATCCCAGATACCGGGAACGATTCCCGAGATTGAGAACGTACCGATGAGCACGACACTGCCGGATCAGGTCTCGGACATCCGCGAGGATGCGCTGGCGCGCATTCAGTCTGCAACGACCGTGGCCGACCTGGATACGGTGCGCCGGGAGGTCCTGGGCAAGTCGGGGACGCTGCCCGGTCTGAGGCGAGGCGTCGGCGCGCTTCCCGCTGACGAGCGCCGCACGGTCGGCGCGGCGATCCACGAGGCGCAGCAGGCCATCACCGCCGCCATCGAGGCACGGGAGCAGGAGCTGCTCGACACCGAGCCGGCCCTGCCGAGGCCGCTGGACGTCACCCTTCCGGGCCTTCCGGCTGGCCCTGGCGGGCTGCACCCGACGATCCAGCTGATGTACGACCTCAACGACGCCTTCGCCGCGCTGAACTTCGACCTGTACGCCGGTCCCGAGGTCAGCTCGGAGCTGTACGAGTTCGACAACCTGAACTTCCCGCCCGGGCACCCGGCCCGGGAGAGCATGGACACCTTCTGGCTCGCCGGCATGGAGGGGCGGGAAGCAGGCGACCGGCTGGCGCTGCGCCCGCACCTGACCGGTGCCAGCGTCCGGTACATGCGAGAGCACGAGCCGCCGTTCCGGTTCGTCTACCCGGGGCGGGTGTACCGCAACGAGACCGCCGACGCCCGCCACGAGCGCGCGTTCTACCAGTACGAGGTGCTGCTGGTCGATGAGAAGGTGCCGCTGACTGCCGGGAAGTTCCTGGTCGACACGATCCTGGACACGACGTTCGGGCACCCGGTGACGACGAGGATGCGGACCGGGTTCTTCCCGTTCGTCGAGCCGGGCTTCGAGATCGACATGCAGTGCCAGGTATGCGGTGGCCGCGGCTGCCGCACCTGCCGGCAGGTCGGGTGGCTGGAGATCATGCCGGGCGGTGCCCCGCATCCGAATGTGCTGCGGGCCGGGGGCTTGGACCCGGACCGGTGGACCGGGTTCTACGTCAACGTCGGGCTCGACCGCCTAGTCATGATGCGGTACGGCATCGATGACGTCCGGCTCATGCACACCGCCGACCTTCGTTTCCTCAGCCAGTTCGCCTAGGGAGTCCCGTCCGTGAAGGTTTCGCTTGAATGGCTGTCGGACTACATCGACCTGCCAGCCGGGGTGAGCGTCAAGGAGCTGGCGCACCAGCTCACCCTCAAGACCGTCGAGGTCGAGGACATCCTCCCCGTTGACGGGGACTCGATCCTGGAGATCGACAACAAGTCCCTGACGAACCGCCCCGACCTGTGGGGCCACTACGGTATCGCCCGGGAGTTCGCCGCGATCTACGGCCTGCCGCTCCGGCCGCTGTCGGCCGCGCCACGCCCGGCCGCCATGGACGGCCTGGTCGGCTCACTAGATCCGGACCTGTGTTCCCGGTTCGCCGCCGTCGCGTTCGGCGCGGAGGCATACGTTACCCCGGACTGGATCCGTGACCGGCTGACCCGGACCGGCGAGGCACCAGTGCACCCGCTGGTGGACCTGTCGAATTACGTGATGTTCACGACCGGGCAGCCTACCCACGTCTACGACGCGGACCAGTTGTCGCTGCCGCTGTCGGCCGGGCTGGCCACGGAGTCGGGCGAGGTGAGGCTGCTGAACGGGGAAGCCGCGAAGTTCGACGCGGGACTTCCCGTTATCCGCGACGCCCGGGAGGTCGTCGGTGCCGCCGGCGTCATGGGCGGGGACGGTACCGCGCTGCGCCCGGGCTCCCGGCGCTTCGTACTGGAGGCGGCGAACTTCCGGCCGCAGCTGATCCGGCGCGCCAGCCAGCGGCTCGGGGTCCGGACCGACGCCTCGGCACGGTATGAGAAGGGCCTGGACACCCAGCGGGTGGACCTCGCGGTGGGCCTATTCCTGTACCTGCTGCCCCAGGTCGCGCCGGGTGCTGTAGTCGATGGCATGCAGGACGTGCTCGTGCAGGCCACCAGCGAGGCGCATGTCGAGGTGGACAGGAAGTTCCTGATCGACCGGATCGGCGAGGACCTGGGCGACGAGACGGTCCACGCCACCCTGCGCGCGCTCGGGTTCACCACAGTGCAGGACGATGACCGCTTCCGCATCACGGTGCCGACC
>DAHWEX010000575.1 GCA_027326205.1 Actinomycetota bacterium | reverse complement strand
GTCGTACCTCAAGGGCTTCCTTCTAACAAAGGTAGATTCGTCTACACCCCTGGGTGTAGACCGAAAATCAACTTTTCGGCTGATGGCAGGCCGCCCTGCGCCCCCTAGGTTGATCAGTGCAGCATCGTGAGCACGGGCGACCAGCAAGGGGGCCATTGGCCATGAACGCGGAGACTAGGGGCTTCCCGCCTGGCGGCATCCGGGTATCGGACGCCGAGCGCGACCTAGCGGTCGCGGAGCTGAGCGAGCATTTTCAGTCCGGCCGGCTGACGCAGGAGGAGTTCGGCGACCGGTCGGCGCGCGCGCTTGCGGCGCGCACCGGGGCGGACCTGGGCGGGCTTTTCACCGACCTGCCGCACCCGGCTTCCGTCGCCGTGCCGCCGGCCGACGACCCGCTGGACCCGTTCGGCGGCTCCGGGTACCAGCACCCCGCGGGCGGCCTGCTGGCGGGGCAGGCCATCCTCGCGTTCATCATCATCGCGATCATCGCCGGCGGCGTGTTCAACAGTCACGCCCACGCCCACGGCGCCGCCTGGTTTATCCCGGTGGTGATCCTCTCGCTCGTCTTCCTCCGGCTGACCCGGCTAGCCCGGCGCGGTAACCGGCTCTAGCGCGCGGGGCCTCGCCTCGCGGCGCTAGCGGTTTGCCGACTCGCGGTCTGCCGGGTCGCGGGGGGCAGAGTCCCCCGCGGCGAACTTCCGGGCGAGGCGCCTGCGGTAGGCCAGGCTGCCGAGGCCCGCCAGGACCGCCATGCCGCCGATCCCGAACAGCAGCCCGTCCTGCACGCCCGCGGTGCCCCCGCCGCCCGTCTCCGGGGCGGACGTCGGGAAACTGGGGTTCACCGCGCTCGACGTGTGCGTCGCGGCGGGGGTCGACGGCAGTTCGGTGGTGACCCCCGGGCTCGCCGAAACCGACGTTGTCGCCCGCGCCGAACCCGAAACCGACGCGGACGCGGACGCGGAGACCGAAGCCGAAGCCGAAGCCGAAGCCGAAGCCGAGGACGAGACGCGCGCCGAACCGGACGCCGACGCACCGCCCTTAGTCGACACCGACGCGCCGCCCCTGGTCGTGGACGCCGACCGCGAGGCCGGCGTGGTGGACGCGCCCGACTGCGAACTCGACGAGTTCGTCTGCGGGGTCGGCGTGAAGGTCGACGCCGCCCCCCCGCCTCCGGAGCAGGCGGAAACCGCAACCGCCACGAGGACGGCTCCGGCGGCGGAACGGCCGGCGATCAGCCACGCACCCTGGGTCGCACCGGGCTTGGTCAGGCGCATCTCCACTAACCTTCTCCTCGAATGCGTGTCCGATAAATTCACTTTTTCAGCGAGTACGCCGCTTAACGCTTGGCACACTTCGCAGTTCCGCTACAACACCTGCTGTTAATGCTTTTCCCCGTCGCCGCAGATCAATCACCGAGGCTAGCAACAAAAGGGCAAACAAATCCGTCCGCCACCTTAGTAGCACCCTGACCAGCGATTACCCCGCACGCCAGGACGGCGCACCGAGGGGTATTTATCGGCGCCCCCGGGACGGCGCGGGCAATGGCGATCTTTCACCGGGGGCTAAGATGATCGATAATGCTGGCCAGAGACGCTACGCGAGGAGGCCCGTCGCGGAAGGCACTTACCTCTCGGGGGAACAACCGTTCGGCCCCCGGGGACGCCCCTCGTCCCCCGCTGGCGGGAAGGCGCGGCGCCGATGAGCGGCCGGCCGCGCATCGCGGGACTCCGCGTGGTCATGTCCTGGCCGCAAGACAGCCAGTTCGCGCCCCAGTCGCCGCCGCGCGGCCGGGGCCGGATCCGGTTCGCGGGGTTCGCCGGGGCGTCCCTCATCGTCGGCGGGGCCATGGCCATCCTCATCGCGGCCTTGGCGCAGCAGCATGCGCCGGCCCCCGCGGCGTCGGCCGCCGGGGACATCGGGCCGGCCGGCGTCACCGGGCCGACGCTGCGCCAGTCGCCGCCGGTGTCGGTCTCCATCCCCGAGATCGGCGTCCGGTCGAAGCTGCTGCGCCTAGGCCGCAACGCCGACGGCACGATGCAGGTACCCAACCTCAACACGCAGGCCAGCGAGGCCGCCTGGTACAGGTACTCGGCAACGCCCGGCCAGGCCGGCGCGGCGGTTATCGAAGGGCACGTGGACAGTTACCGGGGGCCGGCCGTCTTTTTCCGGCTCGGCGCGCTTAAACCGGGCGATCACATTGACGTGACGCTCGCCGACGGGGTCACCGCGGTCTTCCGCGTCACCGGCGTGCGGGAATACGCCAAGGACAAATACCCGGCCGGCGTCATCTACGGCCACGCCAGCTACGCCGCGCTCCGGGTCATCACCTGCGGCGGCGACTTCGACCGTTCCACCGGCCATTACCTCAACTCGCTCGTCGTCTTCGCCTCGCTGGTGTCGTCCACGCACGCGTCGTGACGCACCCCGCGCCGGGACAGCCGGGACAGACCCGCACCGGACGGCCGCCGGCACCGGCGCTTCCCAATTTACATAAGCACATGATATAAATATCCGATGGAAAGTTCTTCCGGAACGATGACGCCGGACGCGCTCGCGGGCGCGCTCTCCAGCGACCTTGAGCGGATCGTCGGCCTGTTCCGCTCGCTGAGCCCGGCGAGCGGGTTGTCCATGACCGCGGCGGCGACGCTCGCGAGCCTCGAGCGCCTCGGCCCGCAGCGGCTGACCCTGCTCGCCGCCCGCGAAGGGGTCACCCAGCCGGCCATGACCCAGCTGATCAGCCGGCTGGAGGACTCCGGCCTGGTCCGCCGGGGGGCAAGCCAGGAAGACGGCCGGGTCGTTCTCGTCGCCATCACCGACGAAGGCCGGGCCACGCTGGCGCGGCGCCGGGCGGGCCGCACCGAGCGGCTGGCGGGCATCCTCGCCCAGCTCGGCCCGGACCACCGGGCCGCGCTGGCCAGCGCGCTGCCCGCGCTCGACGCACTCGCCAGCATCCCCCGCGACGACGACCTGGTCAGGACGCCGGCCCGCTGAGTAATACCGCGCGCAACCCAGCGATATCTCCCGGGGGGACCTCCCCCGTACCCCCCGCGGACAGAACTCCCGCGGGCAGAACTAAGGAGTACAACTTCACATGAGTGGTGCCAGTCACGGCTCCGCCGCGAACCCGTTCAAGCAGCCCAAGGCCGTCTTCGCGGTCGCGTTCGCCTGCGTCGTGTCCTTCATGGGCATCGGCCTCGTCGACCCGATTCTGCCGGCGATCTCGAACCAGTTGCATGCCTCGCCGAGCGAGACCACCCTGCTGTTCACGTCGTACCTGGTAGTCACCGCGGTCGCGATGCTGATCACCAACTGGGTGTCAAGCAGGATCGGCGCCAAGTGGACGCTGATCGCCGGCCTCGTGCTGATCGTGATCTTCGCCGCCCTGGCGGGCTCGTCGAACTCGATCTCTACGATCATCGGTTTCCGGGCCGGCTGGGGCATCGGCAACGCCCTGTTCATCGCGACCTCGCTCGCGGTCATCGTCGCCTCCGCCTCCGGCGGGTTCGCCGGCGCGATCGTGCTGTACGAGACCGCGCTCGGCCTGGGCATCGCCATCGGGCCGCTCGTCGGCGGTACCCTCGGCGAGATCTCCTGGCGCGGCCCGTTCTACGGCGTGTCCGTGCTGATGGCGATCGCGCTGCTCGCCACCGTGGTACTCGTCGAGAAGACACCGACACCGCCGAAGAAGACGTCGCTCGCTGCGCCGTTCAGGGCCCTGCGCCATCGCGGGCTGCTCACCATGGCGCTCACCGCCCTCTGCTACAACTGGGGTTTCTTCACGATCCTCGGCTACGCGCCGTTCCCGATGGAGCTGTCGCCGATCCGGCTCGGGCTGGTGTTCTTCGGCTGGGGCCTGTTCGTCGCGCTGTTCGCCGTGTTCGGCGCGCCGCGGCTGCAGGCCAGGCTGGGCATCGCCAGGACCATGTACCTCAACCTCGGCGTCTTCGCGCTGCTCAGCCTGGGCATCGCGATCTGGACGCTGGACAAGCCGGCCCTGATCATCCTGGTGATCGCCTCGGGCATCGTCTGCGGCGTGAACAACACGGTCACCACGCAGGCGGTCATGACCGTGTCCCCGGTCGAACGGCCGGTCGCGTCGGCCGCCTACTCGTTCGTGCGGTTCATCGGCGGCGGCCTGGCCCCTTACGTGGCCGGCCGCCTGGTCGTCGACGTGAACATCCACTTCCCGTTCTACATCGGCGCCGGCGCGGTGGTGCTCGGCATGATCATCCTGTCCACCGCGCACAACCTGCTCGGCCAGGCCGAACGGAACCAGGCGGCGGCCGCGGTGGCGGCCCTGCACGGCAGCGCCGCCACCGCGGCCGCGGAGCGGGAACTGGAAGCCGAGGAGCGGGCCGGGGTCCTCTCCGCCGAAACCGACTGACCCCATCCCGAACGGGCCGAACGGGCCCGGCTGCCCGCTCCGGCTCACCGGCTCACCGGGTCACGGGGTCACGGGGTCACCGGGTCACAGGGTCACCGGGTCACGGGGTCACCGGGTCACGCTTGGGCGGTGAGGTAGCGGGCCAGGAACGCCAGGGACGGCGGTTCCTGGGCGTTGAAGAAGGGGCCCGTGTGGCAGCCCCTGGCGAAGGCCAGGTCGGCGGGGACTCCCCCGGGGTTCGCCGGGAGCGCGGCAGCGAACGCCCGGACACCGGGGTAGAACGGGTCGTCGTAGCCGGATGCGACCCGCACCGGGATTTTCGCCAGGGCGGCGGCGTGGGTGACCGCGTCGTCCTGGGTGAAGTCCGCCGCTGAGGCATAGGCGCCCGGGTTGGCGCCCTCCGCCTCGGCGTAGCTGGTCCAGATCGCCGGGGAGATCGCGGCGACCGCGCGGACCAGGTGCGGGTACTTCTCGGCCAGCAGGATCGCGCCGTAGCCCCCCATGGAGATGCCCATGACGCCGATCCCGTTCGCGCCAGCGCCCAGGCCCTCGCGCTGGCACAGCGGGATCAGCTCGCCGGTGAGCATCGCCTGCGGGTTGTCGCCGGGGTGCGGGTTCCAGTAGCCGCCCCCGCCGTCGACCGTGACCAGGGCCAGCGGCGGCAGCGGGACGCCGCCGGGCCGCAGCGCGACCGCTCGCGCCGGGGTGAGCCCGCTCAGCGCGTCGGTGTGGTTCGCGCCGAAGCCGTGCAGCGCGATCACCAGCGGGAGCCTGTCCCCCGGCCCGTGGCCCGGCGGGTAGCCGACCGTGTAGCCGACCGTCGTGTTCCGGGCCTTGGAGTAGAACGTGCCCGAATACTGCGGGCCCGGCGGCGCGTACGGGGTGAAGTCGGGGGCGGGCACGTCGCACGCGCCGTCAAGCTGGTCGAGCTCGCTCTTGCCGGGCAGCACGCCGCGGTCGACGAGCTCGAACCCGGCCGCCCCGGCCGCCGCGACGAGCACGGCCCCGCCGAGCGCGTAGCGGAGGAACCGCCTGCGGGAAGCCGGGCGGCTGAGGCCGTCCGGGGTGCGGGTGCCGGTCATGACCGCGCCAGCCGGAGCGTGCGCAGGGCCAGGCGGGCCGCCTGGAGACCGGTGACCAGGCACAAGGCCAGGACCGCGGTGCTTAGCTCGTTGACGAGCCCCACGTGGAGCGGGCTCAGCCTGCCTGCCCGGGGTGCGACGCGCCAGAGGTAGCCGCCCCACAGTGCCAGGAAGACGGTCATCACCGCGCAGCCGGCCACACCGGTCCATGCCTCGAACGTGGCCACGCGCGGGGAGAGCCCGGCCCGGCGGACGAGCAGGATGACGCTGGCAACCGCGGTGGCGAGGGCGAGGGGGCAGAGCATCATCCAGTTGAGTTCCGCGGCGGGAAAGCCGGCCAGCAGGGCCGGGTGCGCCCAGTACGCGGTGACGAAGAGCGTGACCGCCCAGATGTACGCGGCGAGCCCGCCCGGCACCGGGCTGTGCAGCCCGCCGGTGCCGGTCCAGTTGTTTTCCAGCGCCCTGCCGCCGATGACCAGGACGGTCAGCGCCCCGGTCAAGGCGACGGCAGGCCGGGCCAGGAGCCCGCGCTGGCCGGCGAACCTGGGGGCCACGAGCCTGGCCGCCACGGTGGCCAGCACCGGCATGGCGGCGAGGACGGCCAAGGCCAGGAACGCCAGGATGACCACCGTGGTGCCGAGCACCGCCGTCCTTTCCGCCGCGTACAGCGGCGAGAACGGCAGCCGGACGCGTGCCCGCGTGCCTTCTCCCGTCCAGACCCAGGCGTTGAGCAGGTCCGACCACTGAGCCGCGCCGACGACGAGGAAGACCGCGCTCGCGGCGGCCAGCGACGCCAGGCTCGCGGCCGCCCGCCAGCCCCGCGCCGCGGTCACGCCGGCCGCGTCGCCGCACGGAACCGCCAGCGGGAAACCGGCCAGGCCGAGGTCGGCCAGCCGCGCCCGCAGGCCGTTGCCCACGATGTCGACGGTCCGGCCCGGCGCGTGCGGGCGCTCGGCTATGTCACTGACCAGGAGTTCGGTGAACTCTTCGCCGTAGCGGTCCCGCCAGGCGCGCGGGTACCAGAGCAGCAGTTCCGCCGCCCGCCGCCTCGCGGCGGCATTACCGACGGCGTCGTCCGGTCCGGCCGGCTCGCTCGCACGCCCGTTCACGCGGTCCCCCAGTTGGCCGCCAGGCGGCGCAGGCCCGTTTCTGTGGCGCGGCGCTGCGCGTCCAGGTGTGCCCGCAGCGCGGTCGCGCCCGCCGCGGTCAGCCGGTAGGGGCGCTTGCGGTCCTCGGGCTCCAGCGCCTCGATCAGGCCCTGCGACTCCAGCCGGCCCAGCGCCTCGTACAGCGTGCCGGGGGCGAGCCGCACCCCGGCGAATTCCTCGACGTCCTTGGTCAGCGCGTACCCGTGCTTGGCCCCGTCGGCCAGGCTGGACAGGATGAGCGTGGCCGGGCCGGCGTACCGCCCGAATCCCGCCAGGCCACCGTCATCGCCCGCCCGCCCCGCGTCTCGCTTCGGCATGGAGGCACTTTATATCGGGAACCGATACATCGGCAAGCGATATAAGACGAACGCGGACAGGGAACGGTCCGTGTCATCACCTGGTGGGGCCGGGTGAAGACACGGACCGTTCCCCTTACTGGCCAGTTCGCGCGGACGCTCGCGGTCAGACCTGAGACCGGCTTTCGACGGCGGCGGCGATCTCGTCGACCGCCTCCGCGATCGGGACGCCGTTCTTCTGGGCGCCGCTGCGGTAGCGGAAGGAGACCGCGTCCGCCGCCACGTCCTCGTCGCCGGCCAGGAGCATGAACGGGATCTTCTGCCTCTGGGCGTTGCGGATCTTCTTCTGCATGCGGTCGGCGCTGGTGTCGACCTCCACCCGGATGCCCCGGGCGGCGAGCCGCTCCGCCACCGACTCCAGGTACGGGACGTGCGCGTCGCCGATCGGGATGCCGACCGCCTGGACCGGGGCCAGCCACGGGGGCATCGCGCCGGCGTAGTGCTCGATCAGCACGCCCATGAACCGCTCGATCGAGCCGAACAGCGCCCGGTGGATCATGATCGGCTGCTGGCGGGTGCCGTCCGCGGCGGTGTACTCGAGGCCGAACCGCTGGGGCTGGTTGAAGTCGAGCTGGATGGTGGACAGCTGCCAGGACCGCCCGATGGCGTCCCGCGCCTGGACGGAGATCTTCGGGCCATAGAACGCGGCGCCGCCGGGGTCGGGCACCAGGTCGAGGCCGGACTCCTCGGCGACCTCGCGCAGGGTGTCGGTCGCCGACTCCCACTCCTCGTCCGAGCCGATGAACTTCTCCGAGTCGCCCTTGGTGGACAGCTCGAGGAAGAAGTCGTCGAGCCCGTAGTCGCGCAGCAGGTCGAGCACGAACGTCAGCAGGTTCTTCAGCTCGCCCGCCATCTGCTCGCGGGTGCAGTAGATGTGCGAGTCGTCCTGGGTCAGGCCGCGCACCCGGGTCAGCCCGTGCACCACCCCGGACTTCTCGTAGCGGTAGACCGTGCCGAACTCGAACAAACGCAGCGGCAGCTCGCGGTAGGAGCGCCCGCGGGCACGGAAGATCAGGTTGTGCATCGGGCAGTTCATCGCCTTGAGGTAGTACTCGCTGCCCTCAAGCTCCATCGGCGGGAACATCGTGTCCGCGTAGTACGGCAGGTGCCCGGAGGTCTCGAAGAGGTGGCCCTTGGTGATGTGCGGGGTGTTGACGAACTCATACCCCGCCTCCTCGTGCCGCTTGCGCGAGTAGTTCTCCATCTCCCGGCGGATGATGCCGCCCTTGGGGTGGAACACCGGCAGGCCCGAGCCGATCTCCTCGGGGAAGGAGAACAGGTCAAGCTCCGCGCCGAGCTTGCGGTGGTCGCGCCGCTCGGCCTCCTCCAGCATCTTCAGGTAGTCGTCCTGGGCGGCGCGCGACTCCCAGGCGGTGCCGTAGATCCGCTGGAGCTGCGGGTTCTTCTCGCTGCCGCGCCAGTACGCGCCGGCGTTGCGCATCAGCTTGAACGCCGGGATCTGCCGGGTGGTCGGCACGTGCGGGCCGCGGCACAGGTCCTTCCAGCGCAGCTCGCCGGTCTTGGCGTCGACGTTGTCGTAGATCGTGAGCTGCCCGGCGCCGACCTCGGCGGAGGCGCCCTCGGCGGCCTCGCCCCCGTTGTTCGCGACACTGCCCTTGATGCCGATCAGCTCAAGCTTGAACGGCTCGTCCCTGAGCTCGCCGCGGGCCTCGTCGTCGGTCACCTCGCGGCGGACGAACCGCTGGCCCTGCTTGACGATGTCGCGCATCTTCGACTCGATCGACTTCAGGTCCTCCGGGGTGAACGCGCGGTCCACCTGGAAGTCGTAGTAGAAGCCGTTCTCGACCGGCGGGCCGATGCCGAGCTTCGCCTCGGGGAACGCCTGCTGCACCGCCTGCGCCATGACATGCGCGGTCGAGTGCCGGATGACGGCGCGGCCCTCGGGCGAGTCGGCGGTGACCGGCTCGACCGCGTCGCCGTCTTCCAGCGGCCGGGCGAGGTCGCGGAGCTGCCCGTTGACGCGGGCGACGACCACGTCCCGGTCCCCCGCGTAGAGGTCGCCGGCGGTAGTCCCCGTCGTCACCTCGCGCTCACTCCGCTGAGCCTGGCGGTCGAGCACTTGGATCTTGATCTGGGACACGGCTTCGCCTCACGTGGACGTCGGGATCAGATGTGCCGCGGCGGCGAGACCGCCGCGGCGCCCGGCGGCCGCCTGCGAGACACCGGACTCGCCAACGATGCTACCGGCGACACCCGCCGTCCCCGAACCGGATATCGCGGCCGCCAGGCCCGCGCAGCCGGGTGCGGCGCAGCACGTTCGCCTCGACCTTCAGGCCCTCCGGTGTTCCTATGCCCTTGGAGTCGGGCGGGGCGTCGCGAGGGATGCCGGAATTTGGCCCCGGTGAACCGCGGCATTGCGGGAATTTTCGGGTTTGCCCAGTGGAGCGGCAGCCGCCAACTCGCTGTCAGAGCCCGTCAGGGCGGCTAACGCGGAAACTTTGCACTACGTGGAAACAAAGCACTCATATTGCGTGCTTTGAGGGTTATTCACGGCGATCTTCGCCAACTCCGCGCTGACCGGGGCGTCGGCGCGGGCGAGGAGTCCTGCTGCTGGTGATAGTGGATCGTTACGAGGCCCCCGCGCCTCCTAACGATCCACTATCAGGCGGACGCTGAA
>DAHWEX010000572.1 GCA_027326205.1 Actinomycetota bacterium | reverse complement strand
TTCAGCGTCCGCCTGATAGTGGATCGTTAGGAGGCGCGGGGGCCTCGTAACGATCCACTATCACCAGCAGCAGGACTCCTCGCCCGCGCCGACGCCCCGGTCAGCGCGGAGTTGGCGAAGATCGCCGTGAATAACCCTCCTGGTGACCCAGCTCAGAAAGGTGTAGCTGTCGGCTAGGTCACCAGGGGGAGGAAGATCTCGTCGATGATCTCGACGATAGCTTGGTCGCTGGGCGGGGTGCGGTGGCGGAACAGCTCGTTTCGGAACAGGTCTGTCGGGACCGTCGCGACCCGCTGGGGGACGCCGGGGCGGGCTTCCCCCCGGTCGGCGGCGCGCTTGAGGATGGTGGTCATGACGTCGGCGCTGATGTGGAGCACTTGGTCGTTCAGGTCGTCGAACGACTCCGCGCTGCTGACGTAGTCCCCGATCAGGCCGTAGATGGTTTCCAGCCCGGTCTCGGCGAGCCGCTGCGACATCCGGCGCAGGACCGCGAGCATGTCGCCGCGCAGGCTTCCGGTGTCGGGGATCTCGCCGGAGAGCATGGGCCTGTGCCGGCGCATTGCCGCGATCACTAGTTCGGGCCGGCTCGGCCAGCGGCGGTACAGGACGGCCCGGCTGGTTCCCGCTCGCTCGGCCACCGCTTCCATCGTGAGGCGGTCGTAGCCGGAGGCTTCGAGCTCGGCCCAGGCGGCGTCGAGGAGCGCCGCTTCCAAGGCCGGGCCGCGCCGCCGTGTCTGTGCCATCACCCCTCCTTAAGAGACGTCTGCATCTTATCGCCATCAACATAAGATACGCTCGTATCTTAATTAGATACGCTCGTATCTTAAAGGGAGGCGCGTGATGTCTGCTGCGACACCTGCGACGAGCACCGGGCCGGGAACCGGGCGCGGGGGACGGCACGGCTGGTGGCCGTTGGCGGTGATCGCCTCGGCGCACCTGATGGCGATCCTCGATACCACGGTGATGTTCGTGGCGCTCCCGTCGGCGCAGCACGCGCTGGGGATGTCCGCGTCGCAGCGGCAGTGGGTGGTCACCGCGTACACCCTGGCCCTCGCCGGGCTGCTGCTGCCCGGCGGGCGGCTCGCCGACCGACTCGGCGCGCGGCGCACGCTGATCGCCGGGGTGGCCGGGTTCGCCGTCGCGTCCGCTGTCGGCGGCGCGGCCGTCACCGGGGCCATGCTGATCGCGGCGCGAGCCGTGCAGGGCGCGTTCGGCGCGGTCCTGATCTCGTCCACGAAGTCGCTGCTCGTCAGCGTCTACACCGACGAGGACGAGCGGACCAGGGCGATCAGCGTCTTCACCGCCACGCTCACCGCCGGGTTCGCCGCCGGCCTCGTCCTCGGCGGCGTGCTCACCACCGCCCTGGGCTGGCGCTGGTGCCTGTACGTGAACGTCGCCCTGTCCGCGCTCCCGCTGATCGCGGCGCCGCGCGTACTGCACCAGCTTCCCGCGCGCCGGACCGTCACCATCGACGTGGCCAGCGCCGTGCTCGCGACCGCGGGCATGGCCGGCCTGGTCTACGGGCTCGGCGAGGCCGCGTCGTACGGCTGGGGTTCTGCCCCGGTGACCCTCTCGCTCGCCGTTGGAGTCGTGGCTCTCGGCTGGTTCACTGCGCGGCAGGCCGGGCACAACGGCCGGCTGCTGCCGCTGCGCGTCGTGCTCGGCCGCAACCGCGGCCTGGGGCTGATCGGGCTGGTCGTGAACTCCCTCAGCACGTTCGGGATGATGCTGATCCTCACCTACCAACTGCAGTCGGTCATGCACTACTCGGCGCTTCGAACCGGACTCGCGCTGATCCCGTTCGGCGTCGCCGCCGCCCTCGGCTCGGCGGTCCTCGCGCCCGCGCTCACCCGCCAGGTACCGCCCCGGTGGCTGGTCAGCGGCAGCATCATCGCAGAAGCCGCCGGCCTGCTGCCCCTGGCCTGGCTGACCCCGGGCAGCGGCTACCTGCCGCTCATCCTCGCCGCCACCCTCATCGAGGGACTCAGCACCGGCGTGGCCGGGCCGGTGACGCTCGCCCTGTCACTGCGCGGCGTGCTCCCCGCCGACACTGGCGCGGCCGGGGCCGCAACGAGCGCCACCAGCCAGTTCGGCTCCTCCATCGGCGCGGCCCTGCTCAACACGATCGCCGCCTCCGCGGCAGCCGGCTACACGGCCGCGCACGCGGCAGGGGCGGCCAGCCCGGCGACCCTGGCGACCGCCGCGACCGTGCACGGCTTCACGGTCGCGATGATCTGGGGAGCCGGCATCCTGGCCGCCGCTGCCATACCGGTCGCCCTCTTCATCAACGCCCCGAAGCCAGCACGAGGACAAACCCGGTAGCCGCCCAGCGCCCACGCCCCGGCACGGCCAGGACCATGCGCCCGGTCCCCGCTTGACCGTCCGACACGAAGGTCGGTTAGCGTAACCAGCATGCCGCTGCGGACTTTGCAGGCCGACTGCTGATCCCAT
>DAHWEX010000570.1 GCA_027326205.1 Actinomycetota bacterium | reverse complement strand
CCTCCCATTCCGGCGTGCAGCCGGATTGCGGGATGAGGAAGGCCAGCGTGTAGTACTTCAGACCGGTCGCGGCCTGATCGGCGGCCATGTCGCCGGCGTCGGAGGAGGCGATCTGGAGGTAGGGCGCGGCGAAGTGGGCGGGAAAGGCGGGGCCGGCCGCGTCGGCCGGCCCCGCGGTGGCGAACGCGAGGCCGGCCGACCCGACCGCGGTCACGGCGGCGAGGAGCAGCGCGCCCGGTCGGGCACTGCGGGGGATTCTTGGTCTGCGCATGGCGATCGGGTGATCCCTTTCGGCGAGGCGGCCCGGTCGGCGAGGGGTCGGCCGGGACGGGGCCAGATACTGTCTTGTTTCTGAAACAGAAAAGAAAGTATCCTGTTTAGCGAATTGCAACAGGGTGCCGAAATGCGGTCAAGACGATTGCATTGCCTTGATGTGCTCTTAATCCTCGGTTAAGGATCTGTTACGGAGACGTGTTGAAACAGGACTATGTTTCAGACTCGGTTGCCGGAACCAGCCGGGTGACCGTGCGGGCCATCGCGGCCCAGACCGGCCTGTCGATCGCGACCGTCTCCCGGGTGCTCAACGGCGGCGGCAACGTCGCCCTGGGCACCCGGGAGCGGGTGCGCCAGGTGGTTGAGCAGCTGGGCGACCGGGCGCCCGAGCCGCGGCGGCGGCCACGGGCGCCGGCGGCGGCCGTTCGTCCGCCCGTGCTCGTGCGCTGCCCCTACCTGCTCACCGACTACTTCGGGCACATCGTCACGTCGATCGCCGAGACGCTCGCCCGGCACGGGCAGACCATGCTGCTCGACGCGGGCGACGCCGTGGTCAAGTCCGCCGTGGTGCGCGGGCTGCCGCGCCGTCACAACGCCTACGGCGCGGTGCTGATCCTCCCTCGGGAGCCCCGCGCCGACCTCGCGGCCCTGGCCGCGCGCGGCTATCCCCTGGTAGTGGTCGACCCGCGGACGGCCGTACCGCCCGGCATGGTGTCAGTCTCGGCCGCGCACTTTTCCGGTGCCCGGGCTGTCACCCGGCACCTGATCCAGCTCGGCCACCGCCGGATCGGGGTGGTCACCGGACCGCAGCACTGGCGCACCCGGGACGACCGGGTCGGCGGGCACCTGGCCGCGCTGGCCGAGGCCGGGGTGCTGGGCGACCCCGGGCTGATGCGCCACGGCGAGCCCGCCACCAGGACCGGGGTGAGCGCGGGCGGGGAACTCCTGGACCTGCGGCCGCGGCCGACCGCGGTGGTCTGCTTCAACGACAAGGTGGCCGTGGGCGTGCTGGAAGCCGCCGCGGCGCGCGGGCTGCGGGTGCCCGCCGACCTGTCCGTCGCCGGCTTCGACGACATCGACGTCAGCCGGGCCACGCTGCCCCGCCTCACCACCGTCCGCCAGCCGCTGCAGGAGATGGGCCGGACCGCCGTCACGATGCTCATGCGGCAACTCGACGGCCACACTCACGAGGCGCTGAGCATGGAACTCGAGACGCGCCTCGTCGTGCGGGAGAGCACCGGCCCGGCCCCGGCCGGCGCCGACCCTCGCCCGGCTAGCCCGATTTCTGGGGTTTGAGTACCCGGCGCTTGAGCAGTGACTCCAGCCACTCCTGCCCGCTGAGCAGCCGCGTGGTCTTGGCCGACTTGACCTCGCCCGCGGCGGCGACCGCCATCGCGACGCTGGCGGCGGTCACGTCATCCGGTGCCTCGTACACGACGAGCAGGTCGTACTCGCCGAACGGGAAGCCCGCGACCAGGATGGTGGCTCCCAGGTCCTCCAGCGTCGGCCTGATCACCGCCACGGGGTCCTGCGGCTCCCTGAGCTGAGCGGCCATCGTCTTCGCGGTGTAGGAAGCCTGGTACATGTATAGCGCCATCAGCATCCCCTCTTTGGGAACCGGCGAGCAGTCTCAAGATCGTAACCCGGTACCGCGCCGGCTCACCCCGCCCGCGGCCCGGCTGCCTGTTCTTCGTCGCCCGGCGGCAGGTTCGCGTCGAGCAGCGTGGTGCTGCCCGCCGCCCGCAGGACCGTGTCATCGGTGCGCTCGCGCAGGCGCTCGACCGACTCGGTGTCGCCGTACGGGACGGTGGCCTCCAGCCGGTCGCTTTGCTTGACCTCCGGCAGGTCCATGACCTCATCGACCAGGGCGGCCCGGTCCCCGGGCCGTACGTGCTCGCTCTTCGCGTACATGGAGGTCCGGACGGTGCCATCCGGCCCGCTGGCGGTCGTCACCTCCGCCACGGCAGCCGTGCGGTCTTCGTCATCCCTGATCTCCACGTGGCGAGAGTTCTCCGGGTTAGTCATTGTTCTCCTGTGGCTCGCTGGCGGCGGCGACGTCTCGGGTCAGGCGAATGGTCCTGGCTCGCCACCGCGGGCGGCCAGGCCCGGCGCAGTCCCGTGACCGCCGGGGGTATCCAGGGCCGCTGCCCGGGACTTCGCGCATGAAACCGGCCTGCCGTTTGGCGGCCTACGTCTGGGTAGGAGAGACACTCCCAACGACGGGAGGATCTAATGACTACCTGGGTATGGGTCGCGATCGCGATCGCTGTGGTGGTCGTCGTCGCGCTGGTCGCGGTGGGGGCAAGGAACCGCAGGACCGCTATGCTGCGCGACCGCTTCGGCCCGGAGTACGACCGAGTAGTAGAGAGCAGCGACGACCAGCGGGCGGCCGAGGCCGAGCTTCGCGCCCGTGAGCGGCAGCGTGCTCAGTTCGACATCAAGCCGCTGCCGGAAGCCGACCGCCTGCGTTTCGCCGGC
>DAHWEX010000565.1 GCA_027326205.1 Actinomycetota bacterium | reverse complement strand
TTCGGCTACCCGGACAACTGGGTCCTGGGGCAGGTCATGGCGTCGTCCAAGTTCAAGAACGGCATCAAGATCGGCGGCACGACCTACACGGTCAACGTCAAGTCCTACGACACGCAGTCCAGCGTCACCCGGGCCGGGTCGCTGGCCAAGCAGGCCATCCAGCAGGACAACGTCGACCTGCTCTTCGCCTCCTCCACGCCGGAGACGGTGAACGCGGTCGCCTCCCAGGCCGAGACCCTGGGCACCCCGCTGATCTGCTCCAACATCCCGTGGGAGTCCTGGTACGTCAACCTGGGCGGCAACCCGCAGCAGCCGACCCTCAAGCCCAGGTGGACGATCATGTACTTCCTCGGCGCCGAGCACCTGGCGCTGGCGTTCAAGCCGATGTGGGACCGGGTCGGGGCCAGGTACGGCAGCAACCACCGGGTCGCGGCCGCGTTCCCGAACGACGCCGACGGCAACGCGTTCCGCGCGGTCTTCCCCGCGGTCCTCAAGGGCACCGGCTACACCCTCGACCTGTCGACCGCCTACCCGGACGGGCTGACCAACTACACCTCGATGATCAGCCAGTTCAAGGGCAACGGCGACGACTTCTTCACCAACGTCCCGCTCCCCCCCGACTTCGCGACCATGTGGACCCAGGCACTGCAGCAGGGCTTCAGGCCGAAGCTCGCCACCGTCGCCAAGGTGCTGCTGTTCCCCACCGACGCCTACGCCATGGGCTCCAAGGTCTACAACATCGCCACCGACGCCTGGTGGGTGCCGGAACTGCCCTGGACCTCCTCCCTCGACGGGCGGACCTGCTCCGAGCTCGGCGCCGCCTACACCGCCTCCGGCCTCGGCCAGCCGAACCAGAACATCTCCAACTTCACCCTCTTCGAGATCGCCTACGCGGCGCTGACCGCGGTCGACACCCCCAAGGACAAGGCCGCCCTCATGGCCGCCCTGCACCAGGTCAAGCTGCCCGAGGCAGTGGCCGGCCCGGTCGACTACACCTCCGCCAACCCCAAGACCAACCCCGCCCCGGGCGTCGCGATCACCCTCCCGGTGGGCATCCAGTGGCAGAAGGGCACCAAGTACCCGCTCGAGGCCAAGGTCGTCGACAACACCCTGCAGCCCAACGCGAAGATCACCGGCGAACTACTGCCAACCTTCGGCTAAATAATGGACGATTTGGATTCATGACTAGTCCACTCCTTGAACTCGACCGGGTGACGAAGCGGTTCGGCCGCGTCGTGATCGCGGAAGATCTCAGCTTCTCGGTCGGTGCCGGGGAGACGGTCGGGATCGTGGGGCCGAACGGGGCTGGCAAGACCAGCCTGTTCGGCCTCATCTCCGGCGATCTCGCCCCCAACGCCGGCCAGGTCAGTTTCGCCGGGAGGACCGTCACCCGGCTGGACTCGGCCGCCCGCTGCCGCCTCGGCATCGGCCGGACCTACCAGGTGCCACGCCCGTTCGTGGACATGACCGTTTTCGAGAACGTGCTGGTGGCCGCGCAGCAGGGCGGCCGCCTTGGCCGCAAGGCCAGCTACCCGGCGGCCGCGGCGGCGCTTGAGCGGACGGGGATAGCCGGCGAGGCGAACGTGCCCGCCGGGCGCCTGGGCCTGCTGGCCCGCAAGCGCCTGGAGATCGCCCGCGCGCTGGCCACCGGGCCGCAGTTGCTGCTGCTCGACGAGGTCGCCGGCGGCCTGACCGACCCCGAGGTCACGGTGCTGGTGGAGATCGTCCGCGCCGTCAACGCCGAGGGCGTCGCGGTGATCTGGATCGAGCACGTCGTCCGCGCGCTCACCTCGCTCGTCACCCGGATGACCTGCCTGTACGGCGGGGAGTTCATCGGCGACGGCACCCCCGGCGAGGTCCTGGCCGACCCCCGGGTGCGCGAGGTGTACCTGGGTAGCGACATCGACGCCTCGACGATCCAGCAGGTGATCAAAGAGGAAGGTGCCCCATGACCGAAGCAAGCGGGCGTCAGGGCGACGACCCGCCGGAGGGACGCACCCCGGCGGCCCCCCGCGGAAGCGGGCCGTTGCTTGATGTCAGGGATCTCGTGGTGCACCACGGCCAACTCCGGGCGCTGTCGGGCATCTCGCTCACGGTCTACCCCGGCGAGGTCTACGCCCTTATCGGCGCCAACGGCGCGGGGAAGTCCACGTTGCTGCGCACTATCGCCGGGTTGCACCGCCCCACCTCCGGCTCGGTCAGCTACGAAGGCCGGGACGTGACCGGGCTGCGGCCGGAGAAGCGCGCCGCCGCGGGGATCGTGATGGTTCCCGAGGGGCGGCGGCTGTTCCCGTCGCTGTCGCTCGAGGAGAACCTCAAGGTCGGCGCCTCCTACGCCCGCAAGGGACCGTGGAACATCGAGCGGGTCTACGAGCTGTTCCCGTGGATGAAGGAGCGGCGGGCCCAGCAGACCGCGCAGATGTCCGGTGGCGAGCAGCAGTCCGTCGCGATCGGCCGGGCGCTGGTCGCCAACCCGCGCGTGCTGCTGCTCGACGAGCTGTCCCTCGGCCTCGCGCCGGTGATCGTGCAGCGGATCTACGCGATGCTGCCGCAGGTCCTTTCCTCCGGCATCACCGTGCTGCTCGTCGAGCAGGACGTCAGCCAGGCGCTGCGCGTCGCCACGCACCTGCAGTGCCTGCTTGAGGGGCGCTCCATGCTCGAAGGCACCCCGGCCGAGGTCACCAGGGCGCAGGTCGAGGCCGCCTACTTCGGTGCCGACGTCGCCTCGGGGGAACACCCCCCCGAGACACCCCCGCTCGCAGACGGGAGCAACGCGTTATGGCCTGGGTCAACGCCATCGTCCAGGGCCTGCTGACCGGCGGGCTCTACGCGCTGTTCGCGTGCGGCCTGTCCCTGCTGTTCGGCGTCATGAAGGTGGTCAACCTCGCGCACGGCGACCTGGCCACGGTCGCGGGGTACATCGGGGTGGGGATCATCGCGGTCACCCGCGTGCCGGTGCTGTGGTCGATCCCGATCGTCGTCGTGCTGATGGCGGTGCTCGGCTACGTCCTGCAGCGGTCCCTCATCCAGGCGGCGATCACCCGCGGCGAGCTCACCACGCTGATCGTCACCTTCGGCCTGTCGATCATCATCGAAAACGGCCTGCAGCAGTTCTTCACCGCCAACAGCCGGGGCCTCGGCGTGGGCGACTCGTTCATCACCTCGTCCTTCTCGATCGGGTCTCAGGTCGTCATCGCCTGGTTCAACCTGGCGATCTTCGTCCTGGCGGTCGTCGTCCTGCTCGCGCTGCAGCAGTTCATGACCCGCTCCCGGTACGGCCGGCTCATCAGGGCCGTCGCCGACGACCGGGAGGCCGCGCAGCTGTCCGGCGCGGACTACCGCCACGTGTTCGGCATCGCGGCCGCGATCGCCTTCGGCACCGTGGCCATCGCCGGCATCTGCGACGGGATGATCACCACGATCAGCCCGACCATCGGCACCGACACGATCTTGCTGTTCGCCTTCGCGTCGGTGGTCATCGGCGGGCTCGGGTCGCTGTGGGGCACCTTGCTCGGCGGTGTCGTCCTGGGCGTCGCCCAGGCGATCGGCGCGCAGATCAACCCGGCCTGGGAGCAGCTTGCCGGGTACCTGGTGTTCCTGCTCGTCCTCGTGATCCGGCCGCAGGGCCTCACCAGCAGGGGGGCAGCGGCATGACCGAGACCGCGCAGGCAACGGCCCGTTCGGGAGAGAACTTGAAGGTCACCCGCTCGCGGCGCAATGAGATCTGGACCGGCGCGGGCGCGCTGATCCTGCTCGTGGTGCTGTTCGCGTTTCCCTACTACGTCAAGTCGGGCCCGCTCGGCATCATGGTGCAGGGCCTGATCGTGCTCACGCTGGCCTCGATGTGGAACCTGCTCGCCGGCTACGCCGGCCTGGTCTCCGTCGGGCAGCAGGCGTTCCTCGGGCTCGGCGCGTACTTCGTGCTGATCCCGGCGATGCACGGGGTCACCCCGTGGGCCGGGCTCGTCATCGCCGCGCTGGGCGCGGCCGTGTGCGCGGTACCGCTGTGGTGGCTGGTCGCCCGGCTCCGCCTGGGCTACTTCGCCATCGCGACCTGGGTGCTCGCCTCGGTGGTCATGCTACTGATCGAGCAGGTCTCCTCGATCGGCGGCGGCACCGGCATGCCGCTGCCCGGCCTGAGCGGCATGAACGGGGCGGTCCTCACCGCGTACACCTACTGGGCGGCGCTGATCGTCGCGGTGCTCGCCATCGGCGGGGTCTACCTCCTGCTGCGCTCCCGCGTCGGCCTGGTGCTGACCGCCATCCGCGACGACGAGCGGGCCGCGCGGTCCTCCGGCGTGCGGGTGGGGACCGCCCGGCTGCTCGTCTTCGTCGTCGCCGCCGCCGGGTGCGGCGCGGCCGGCGGGGTCCTCGCGATCGAGCAGCTCCAGGTCGTCCCGGGCACCTCCGGCGGCGTCTTCTCGGTCCAGTGGACGGCGGAGATGGCGTTCGCGGTCATCATCGGCGGCATCGGCACGATCGAGGGGCCGATCCTCGGCACGATCGTCTACATGGTCCTGCAGCAGACCCTGCAGTCCTACAACGCCTGGTACCTCATCGTGCTCGGCATCGTGGCCATCGCCATCGCGCTGTTCGCCCGCCGCGGCCTGTGGGGCACGCTGGACGAGCGCTTCCACCTCCGGCTCTTCCCCGTCGGCTACTATCTCTGGTCCCCCGGGGAGCAGCGGGGCCGGCGGCGCGCCACGCCGCAGGCCGCACCCTTGCCGTAGCGGCGCCCGCCCGGGCCCGTGCGTACGGGCCCGTGCGTACGGGTCCGGGCCGGGCAGGCCCGTGCGGGCAGCCCAGCCCGGGCACGGGCGGCCTCCGGGGCGACAATAGTCAGCGTGCTACTCGCTGAATTGGCTGGCGTGTCGCGGACCGTCTCCGCTACCGCCGCGCGGCTCGCTAAGGTCGCGGCGCTCGCCGACGCGCTGCGGGCGGCCGAGGCCGCCGAAGTGCCGGTCGTTGTGGCCTACCTGTCGGGAGAACTGCCGCAGCGGCAGATCGGGGTCGGCTGGGCGGCGCTGCGGTCGGTGCCCCCGCCCGTTTCTTCCGCGTCACTGACCGTGCTCGGGGTGAACGAGGCATTCACCCTGATCGGGGCCGTGGCGGGCAAGGGGTCCGCCGCCGAGCGGAAGCGGCTTGTCGGGGAGCTCTTCGGCGCTGCTACCGAGGAGGAGCAGTACTTTCTCGTGCGGCTGCTGTCCGGGGAACTGCGGCAGGGAGCGCTTGACGGGGTCATGACCGACGCCGTCGCCCGGGCTGCCGGGGTACCTGTCGCCGGGATCCGGCGGGCGGTCATGCTCAGCGGGTCGCTGGCCGCGGCCGCGCAAGCCGCGCTTGCGGGCGGCAGCGCGGCGCTGGCCGCATTCGGGCTCCAGGTGGGGCGGCCGCTGAAGCCGATGCTGGCGGCCAGTGAGGCGTCCATCGACGAGGCGCTCGCGAAGGCCGGCGGACGGGCCGCCGTCGAGTGGAAGCTGGACGGCGTCCGGGTCCAGGCGCACGTGTCGCGCGACCGCGCGGACGAGGCCGCCGACGGCGCGGGCAGTGCGGGCAGTGCGGGCAGTGCGGGCAGTGCGGCGCGGGTCAGGCTCTTCACCCGGTCGCTCGACGACATCACCGAGCGCCTCCCCGAGGTCGTGACCGCGCTGAGCAGCCTGCCGGTCAGGGACGCCGTATTCGACGGGGAACTGATCGCCCTGCGCCCAGACGGCCGCCCGTACGCCTTCCAGGACACCGCCGCAAGGGCAGCGAGCGAGGCCGACGCCCACGGCGCGGGGAAGGTCCCCCTCTCCGTCTTCCTCTTCGATGCCCTTCACCTAGACGGCAGGGACCTGATCGACCTCCCCGACGCGGAACGCCACGCCGCCCTGGTCAAGGTCGTCCCCGAGGCGATGCTCATGCCAAGGCTGGTCACAGCCGATCCGGCGGCGGCCACGGCCTTCTACCAGGGCGCCGTCGAGCGCGGCCACGAGGGCGTCGTCGTGAAGTCGCTGACGACGCCGTACGCCGCCGGCCGGCGCGGCGCTGGCTGGATCAAGGTGAAGCCCCGGCACACGCTTGACCTGGTCGTCCTCGCGGTGGAATGGGGCCACGGCCGCCGCAAGGGCTGGCTGTCGAACCTGCACCTGGGGGCCCGCGACCCGGAGACGGGCGGCTGGGTGATGCTGGGCAAGACGTTCAAGGGCCTTACCGGCGAACTGCTGACCTGGCAGACGGAAAAGCTGCTCTCCCTGGAGGACCACCGCGACGACTGGACGGTCTACGTCCGCCCGGAACTGGTGGCAGAGATCGCCTTCGACGGCGTGCAGCGCAGCCCGAGGTACCCCGGCGGCGTCGCCTTGCGGTTCGCCCGGGTCCTGCGCTACCGCGCGGACAAGCCGGCCAGCGAAGCCGACACGATAGAAACGGTGCTGGCGCTCGCGCCGCCGCCGGACGGCTAACGGGAACCGCGGTCCGGTAACGCTAGGCCGGGGTGACCCGGATGGTCCGGGCGATCGCGTCCGCCATCTCCGCTAGCTTGTCGCCAAGCTGAAGCGCGGTCCAGGTCATGGTCAGCACAACGGCATCGACTAGTCCGGACGGGCGGATCGCGCAGGTGACCGCTTCCATCAGCAGTCCCTGTCCGTGCTCGTCCGCCTGCTCAATGTGCTTACTACGAACCCGTAGCGCGGGACCGCCCGGCAGGTCAGCCTGCTCGATCTCGATATCGCCGACCGTCTCAGCCGAGCGCTTCGCGTAGAACTGCCGGAGCACATCGAAGGTGAGCTCCGGATGCGCGCGGTCAGGTACCACCCGCTTCGCGTCGAGGATGGCCAGCAGGCCCGCCGCGCCCGGCGGGTAGAAAGCGAGGCCGTACATGGCGTGCCTGCCCCGGCTACCGACAGTCAGCCGCGTCAACTCCGCTGCTCGCTGCCCCACCCTTTCCTTGTCGCAATCAGGGCCGAGCATCGCCTGGGCCTGGCCTACCGCCCACGCTTCAAGTGCCTTGTCGCGTTCGAGGACCTTATCGCTGTCCAGGACAGGAAGCTGCACCCAGCCCTTGGGGAAACTAAAGGTGAGCCGGTAGCCGGGGTCTTTGCTCATGGGATCCACCTCAAGGTGCTGGCGATGCTGTCAAACAGGCCGATCATGGCGTCGGCCAGGGCGTCAAGCGGCGTGGAGAACGAAAGGACCAGGTAGGCGCCGCTCTCCGGCACCGCTACGTGTACGTCCAGGG